>JAPONU010000531.1 GCA_026713745.1 bacterium | reverse complement strand
CGGCTCACTCCATCGGCTGTCGCGCTTGCCGCACCCGGCCGGCAACGGCCGGCAGCGGCACGATTTTCGCGGGTCACGCTAGGAGTGGGTGCCGGGACCGCCAAGGTGACACCGCCGCCCCTTCCGGCGGGGCGTGCCGGCGCCCCTTGACGGCCCCGCCACCCACTCCTAGCGTGACCCGCGCAAGTGGTACCGCTGCCGGCCGCTGCGAGCGGGGTGCGCGAAGAGCAGCAGCCGATGGAGTGAGCCGATGACCCCAGCGCTGGACGGGATCCGTGTCCTGGAGACCGGCGTCCTGCTGGCAGGACCATTCTGCGGGCAACTCCTGGCCGACTTCGGGGCGGAGGTCATCAAGATCGAGCAGCCCGGCGTGGGCGATCCCATGCGCCAGTGGGGCCGCGAACGTGCCGGAGGGCATCCCTTGTGGTGGCCGGTCGTGGCTCGCAACAAGAAGTCGGTGACGCTCAATCTGCGCGAGCCCCGCGGCCAGGACCTCGTCCGGCGGCTCGTCGCCACCTCGGACATCATGGTCGAGAACTTCCGGCCCGGGACACTGGAGCGCTGGGGTCTCGGCTATGAGGAACTGTCGGCTATCAACCCCCGCCTGATCCTGGTGCGGGTCACGGGATTCGGCCAGACCGGCCCGTATTCCGGCAGGCCCGGCTACGGCTCTGTCGGCGAGGCCATGGGAGGGCTGCGCTATGTGGTCGGCAATCCGGACGCTCCGCCGAGCAGGGTCGGCATCAGCATCGGCGACACGCTCGCAGCGACATTCGCCTGCGTCGGGGCGCTGTGCGCCCTGCATGCCCGCGAGCGCACCGGCCGCGGGCAGATTGTGGACTCCGCCATCTATGAGGCCGTGCTCGGAGTGATGGAGTCGCTCATACCCGAGTACGCCGTGGCCGGATACGTACGTGAGCGGAGCGGCGCCATCATTCCCAACGTGGCACCCTCGAACGTGTACCCCACCGCCGATGGTCAGATGGTGATCATCGCCGCCAACCAGGACACGGTCTTCGGTCGGCTCGCCGAGGCCATGGGGCGGCCGGAGCTGGCGAGGGACGAGCGCTACGCCACACACGTGGCCCGCGGGGCCCGCCAGGCGGAACTGGACGAGTTGATCTCAGTCTGGAGTGCCGGGCTGGATGCCGAGTCCCTGAACGAGGTCCTGGAACGTCACGGGGTGCCCACGGGTCACATCTACCGGGCACCGGAGATGCTGGCCGACCCCCACTTCGCGGCCCGCGAGGCGATCGTGCGCCTGGTGCACCCGGAGATCGGCGAACTGCCGATGCAGAACGTGGTTCCGAAGCTGTCCGAGACGCCTGGTCGGCTGCGCTGGCCCGGCCCCGACCTCGGCGCCCACAACTCCGAGATCCTGACCGGCCTGCTGGGTCTCAGCGACGACGAGTTGGCCGACTTGGTCGCCGACGGGATCGCTTGACGGCCCGCCGGAAGACGGGCGGGTTACCGCAGCGGGTCAGTCCTCGGCGACCTGGAGCGTGACCGTGTTGAGGTCGAAGTAGCTGCGCCCGCCGGCGACACGTCCGTCCACGACGCGCAACACGTCGCAGGACTGCAATTCGATCGTCTTGTTCGAGGGCGGGAGTTCGCCATCGGGGCCCATCATGGGTCCGGTGTTGGTGCCCCGCACCGTGAACTCCACGACGATCCACTCCCCACCCTCGATGAGGTTCGTGATCTCCGCCGAGCCGTCGGGGAAGGCCCGAGCCCACTCGCGGTACTCCCGCAGCATCCCCTCCGGTCCCTGATAGCGGCGCCCGCTGGCCACCTCTGTCCAATCCAGATCCTCATGCACGCATTCGATAGCGGCTTCGAAGTCGCGGCTGTTGAAGGCGTCGTAGGTCTTGCGCACCAGATCGGCGTTGCTCATCTCGGCCATGTCCTTTGCCCTCCTTGGCTGTTCCGGCGCTGGTGCTAGGCGTCGTCACCGACGGCGTAGACCGGCGTCGTGCTCGGATAGATCGGCTGCTCGCGCCGCTGGTCCCAGTCGGTGTGGCGGGGGGACTCCAGCCACGACTCGCCGTCGTGGAAGTCCGCTACCAGTTGGGCGCCGACCTCCTCACCCGCGTCGTTGGTGAGCTCGGAGAACTCCGCCCCCATCGGTGCCTCGCAGTGAAGCATCAGTAGGCTGCCCCGGGCTGTCAGCAGTGGCCCGTGCTTCAGCCCCGCGGGGTTGGCGAGGAACGATCCGGGTGCGTGCATGCCCCGCTCGGGCATCAACAGGTCGCCGGCCAGCCAGACCATCTCCTCCCAGGTGTCGAAGTGGACCTCCTGGCGGGGCTCGCCGAAACCGGGGGCCATCTGGATGAAGCGCAGCATCCCGCCGGGGCCGCCGTGGAAGAGGCCCTCGGCCGGATCGGGCCAGCGCAGGGACTTGTGCATGATGCCGTGGCGCAGGCCCGGCATCTCGGTGAGGATCCAGTCGATCTCCCAGACCTTGGCCACGTAGGGCTGGTTGTCGTAGTAATAGCCCTCCGTCCAGACCGGGTTCCAGAAGGCGTAGGCCTGGAAGCCCCCCTCGGTGGCGAGTTCCAGCGGACCGCAACCCTTCGGAACCGCCGCGTAACCCCCTGCACCGACGGTTCGGCCGTTGGCGGTGAGGTCGCCCTCCACGACGAAGATCTCCAGGGCCCCCTCGTCGGCCTGCTCGACGTGCGACCAACCCGCCGGAATCTTGACCATGTAGCTGCCGCATCCCGTCTCGGGGCGCTCGGACATGGTGCGCGTCTCGACGCCATGGAGGAACTTGGCGCCGCGAACGGTTTGCCACGGTAAGGCCAGAACGTCGAAGAATTGCGGGTCGTCCCGGTTGCGATGATCCATACTGTTCCCTCCCTCGTCGGGTGCAGTTTCTAGTCGAATCCCATCGGCGGCGCGCCGGTGGACGGCGCGGCGGCGCAGACCGGATCCGATTTCATTCGTCGCAGTCGCCGCCGGTCTGGCAGGCCGCCTGCGGGGGCGCAACATCCAGCGCCGGGTTCCGGTCGAAGAAGCCCACGGGCAGCAACTGGAAGCCGATGCGCTCGACCGGCATGATCGGCCAGTCCTCGGGCCGCACGATGTGCGACAGCCCGAAGGTGTGCCACACCACTACGTCGGTGTCGGTGATGCTTCGATCCTGCGCGGTCCAGCACGGCAGCCCGTCCTCGCCGGTGCTCTGGTTGGGGTAGTCGCCGGCCGCGTGCATCTCGTCGGGGTGGTAGGGCGTGACCCACAGGTGCTTCTGCGCGAACCGTGCTCGCGCCGCCACACGTGAGTCCGGCGCGGCGAGCATGAGCGAACTCGCCTCGGGGAGCAGCTTGTAGGCCACCGGCCGGCCGAAGCGGTTGAGTCTGGAGTGGTTCACGATCTTCCAGTAGCGGGCCTTCAACGGGTCGATGATGCGCTGGGCCTGCCGCTCGCTCTCCAGCAGCGTCTCGGTGCCACCGAAGGCGTTGAGATGCGGATTGGCCTCTCCGGGGGGCAGCGGAACCGTGTCGACCTCGACGACGGAGTTGCCGGCCCCGTCCACGTCGAAATCGAGGCGCATGTTGAAGATGTGCTGGTGATGGACGGCGCTGAGGTTCGTTGCGACGATCGTGCCGTAGTCGTCGACGCCGCCCGGTGGAAGGGCGCGCGTCTGCACCACGCCCGTGAGCTTGATCTCGAACTCCATGTGGCCGTCCTGGTAGAAGTACCAGTAGAAGCCGTACTCG
>JAPONU010000530.1 GCA_026713745.1 bacterium | reverse complement strand
CTCGTCGTGACGGAGTTCTTCGAGGAGGGCGTAGCCGATGCCGTGGTGCAGGCCGCCCTCCACCTGCCCCCTGCACCCCAGCGGGTTGATGACGCGGCCGACATCCTGAGCGGCGACGTAGCGCAGCACCCGCACCTGGCCGGTGGCGTGATCCACCTCCACCTCGCAGAAGTGGGCCCCGACCACCGGCAGGGGGTCGCTGTCGCTGGGGGCGAAATAGCCCTCGACGGCGATCGCGCCGGTCGTCCCGGCGTGCTGGGGATCTGCTGCGGTTCCGGCGGCGGTCCGTTCTGCGGCGTGCTGGGGATCTGCTGCGGTTCCGGCGGCGATTCAGGGTGTGTTGGGGGTGGGTGCCCGTGGGGGCGCCTAACGCGGGGAGGTCGTCGGAGTCGACGGGGTGTGTTGGGGGTGCGTGCCCGTGGGGGTGCCCCCGCCGGGTCGGGGTTTCTTGTTCAGGTCCGGGTTGGGTCCACTGCGGGGAGATGCTGAACCCGCCGAGGTCAGCGGGATTGGGGTGTTCAGCATCGGAGGGGTATGTGTTCGGCGATGGGGCGGAAGGTCGGCAGCGCAGGAAACGACTCGTTGGGGTGTTCAGCATCGGAGGGGTATGTGTTCGGCGGATCGCCACCATCGCCCATCGCCGCGAGAATTCCGGGTTGGGGTGTTCAGCATCGGAGGGGTATGTGTTGAGGTTTGCGGTCGGGGTATTGCATGGTGAGTTCGCCGCGGGGCCCGCGGGTGATTTCGGCGCCGCGTTTGGAGTGGATTTCCTTGTGGTGGCAGTGCCCGCAGAGCAGGCAGAGGTTGTCCAGGTCGGTGGGGCCGCCGTCTTTCCAGTTGCAGATGTGGTGGGGTTCGCAGTAGCTGTTGGGGGCGCCGCAGCCGACGCAGCCCTTGTCGCGCACCGCGAGGGCGATGCGTTGCGCGTCGGTGGCGTCGCGCACGGCGCGACCCAACCAGAGTGGCTGGCCGTCGGTGTCGAACAGGGCGGGCAGGATGTCGGCCTCCAAGGCGAGGCGCACGAACTCGTCGGCGGCCAACGGCGTGCCGTCGTACAGGCGCGGGTTCGCTAGCTGGTTCGCCACGAAGTCGTAATCGGCCACGACCACCAGCGACGTGCGCAGCGCCTTGCCCTTGCCGCCGCCGCCCCGCGTGGCGAGCGATTCGAGGGCGTCGGCGTAGAGCTGCGGCGTGGTGGAGCGATTCTTGGGGTTCTCGGCTTTGAGGAGCCGGCGGTACTCGGCGCCGAGCGCGGTCTGCACCCTGGCGCCGGCGAGGGGATCCAGCCAGCCGCTGAGCCGGTACATGCCGTCGCTCTGTTGGCGGATGGAGAACTCGCGGCGCTCCCGCTGGCGGCGGCGCCGCTCCTCGAGGCCTTCCCCGGCGGTGCGCTCGTTGACGTGATCGCGCACCGTGCGCCCGAAACGATCCGCCGGCTCGTCGGCCGCGGCGGCGAGGAGCGTCTTTTCGTCGATGGGGGTCTCCTCGGCGGCTTCGGCGATCATCTGCGCCTGCCGCGCGGTGATCGCCCCGGCGGCCAGAGCCTCCGCCGTGTCGGGCAACCACTCCAGGCGCCCTGCCAACAGCACGTCGCGCTTCGCCTTGGCGCGGGACTCCCGCAACCGGTCCCGCACCACCACCGCGGCCTCCGCCTCGCCGCGCCGCCCGGCGATCGCCGCGACGGTCTCGCAGCGCAACGCCGCCGCCGCGGACTCCACGCGCCCCACCAAACCCAGCCGCTCATCGAGACGATCAGCGCCCAACGAGCCCAACCCCTCGCGCAGCACATCCAACACCGCCGACAACCAACCCGCCGGATCCGCAACGGCCCCCGACGCGCTCACACCCCCACACCCGCACACCGACACCGCCGAACCGCCGTCGGCGGCGTCGCTGCCGTTGGCGATGAGGGTGGGATCGGTCACTGGGACACATTGCCCTACCCGGCTGAAGCGCCCGGCGGCGTCGCGGCCGTCGATGACGATGGGATCGGTCACTGGTCACTCCCCGCGAGTGTTCGGCTCGGGTCGACTCCTGTCGACAAGCCGGTCGGGGAGGACCGACCCCGCTGCGATCGAGGTCAGTGACCGGTGACGCCTACTCTACCAACCCCCTACGACAGCCCCAACATCTGTTTGCTGAATATTGGAATATTATTCTCAATAACCCAGAGGTTCCCACCGTCACCACTGCCGGCCGCCGCACCATGAACTCAGTGTGGCGATGCCGCCGCGACGGGGCACCGCTCGCAGGTCTCCGACTGCCGGCCGCCGCACCATGAACTCAGTGTGGCGATGCCGGGCGTGCAGATGAGGGGGCGGTGCCCTCAGACGAAGGACTTCCCCGATGCGGGTTCGAACAGGTGGATCCGCCCGGCGTCGAGTTCGATGCCGACCGTGGAGTCCTCCGGCGGCGCCGACTCCGGCTCGGTCGTCGCGATGAACGGGGCCTCGCTCGTCGCGGAGACGTCGCCCTGCAGGTCGAGATGCACCTGTACTTCTTTGCCGAGGTTCTCGACGAGTCCGACGTGCCCGGTGACGAGGGCCGATCG
>JAPONU010000529.1 GCA_026713745.1 bacterium | reverse complement strand
GCCGCTGGGGATGTTCTCGGTGCACCAGTCGGAGATCTCCCGGTTGTCGTGGTGCGGGTGGGTTGTGTTGTCGTGTCCCGGGTCAGTCGTTGTCCGGTTGGCAGGTTCTGGTGGCGACGGCGCCGTTGTGGGTGGTGGTGAATGTTCCCTGTTCGCAGCGGTAGTTCTCGGCGGCGGCTTCGGTAATGGTGCGTGTGCAGGTTCTTGTGGTTGGGCGCCGACGTGTCGGGTGGTGAGCCGGTAGCGGGGTCCGCCGGGCGCCACGGTGGGGCATCGGTAGGTGGTGGTTGTGGCCGCCGAACTCGGTGCGCCCGTCCTCGAGCCGGCGAGCTTCGATGCGCACCCGCTGAGACGGTGCGTCATCGAGCGGTGTGGCATCCTGCGCGTCGGCTTCCTGGGCGGCAGCGACCATGGGGAACGCGCCCAAAGACAGCAGCCCTGCAGTCAGGACAGCCAGCGCCGCGTTCTGAAGCGCCCGGCGCACGTCGACCTCTCCCCATCCTTCCGTCACGCCGCAGTGACCGCGGGATCGTATGTCCTGGTGCAGCACACGGGCCATTCCACGCCCCGTGCGTGTTACCCGACGATCCTCCGGGGATATCGTCGCGATTCCCATGCCGACCAGAAGAGCCGACGATCAAATGCGAGCCGACGGTGACTCACACCGACCGGCATCCACGGCAGAGAGCGGACCCCAACCTCGGCTGGAGGAGCTGCGAAACGCGGAGCACGACCCCGCCTATGGCGAGGCCGTGCAGCTCGCGCCACTCGTTCAGCGAGTCACGGCGGCCAACCCCAGTCCGTTCACCTTCGCCGGTACCGGGACGTACATCGTGGGCAGGAAACGGGTGGCGGTCATCGACCCGGGACCCGACGACGCCGCCCACGTGACCGCCCTGCTACGGGCGCTGGAAGGCCGAACCGTCACCCACATCTGCGTGACCCACACGCACAGCGACCACTCCCCCGCTTCCCGGGCGCTCGCCGCAGCGACGGGCGCATCGATCTTCGGATTCGGCCCCCACCCGCCAATCGACGCCGCCAGGGTTGGCTCCGGCCCGGCGGCGGTGGAGGAAGAACCCGGCGATTGGGCGTTCATCCCCGACGTCACGCTGACCCACGGTGACGTGCTGGCAGGTGACGGCTGGACGCTGGAATGCCTGCACACGCCCGGACACATCTCCAACCACTTGTGTTTCGCGCTCGCCGAGGATCGTGGGCTGTTCACCGGAGACCATGTCATGGGCTGGTCCTCGACCATCATCCCCCCGCCCGACGGGAACCTCGGCGACTACCTGCGGAGCCTGCAACTCCTGATCGACCGCGGCGACCGTGACCGGGCGTACTGGCCGACCCACGGACCGGCCATCACCTCGCCGGTGCGCTACGCCCGGGCACTTCTGGCGCACCGCCATCACCGCACGGCGCAGATCCTGGAATGCCTCGGTGACGGACCTGCCACGATCCCCGAGTTGGTGGCCCGGATGTACACAGACACTCCGAAGATGCTGCATCCG
>JAPONU010000528.1 GCA_026713745.1 bacterium | reverse complement strand
TCGGGGACACCTACGAGGAATCGCACGCCGACCGCCTCGATGACGAAATGCTCGCCGCCGCGCTGCGACGAGCCGCCGCGCAGGCGTGTGTGCAGCACCTCGCCGGTCTCGGCGCGGGTCGCCACTGTGCGATTCGTCTAGCGACAAGTTGCCGGACTCTGTATCAGACCATCGCAATGCGCAGCGGTTTGATACACTAGGCGGCATGGGCGGGGAGAAAGTGCCCCCGAGAGACTTAGCGGATTGGCTAGTCGGGCGCGGGCGCCACTTCGTCTCGACCGAGGACGCCGCGGAGATCCTCGGCGTTGGTGCCCGCTCGGTTCACGCGAGTCTCATGCGGGCACGGGAGGCCGGCAAAATGGTCTCGGTCACCAAGGGGGGCTGGGTGCCTGTGCCTGCGGAACATCGCAGCGCCGGCGCACCACCGCCGAGTCACTTCGTTCATCAACTCATGGAGCATCTCGGGCACCCCTATTACGTGGGCTTCCTGTCGGCCGCCGCTATTCATGGGGCCTCGCATCAGGCTCCGATGGTGTTCCAGGTGGTGACGCCGGCCCGTCTCCGGAACAAGCGGATCGGGCGAGGGCGACTCCAATTCATCCATCGGACGGCAGCTGCGGAGCGTCCTCGTGTGCAACACAACGTTCCGACGGGGCGGATTTGGGTGGCGACTCCCGAGGTGACTGTCTTCGACCTCACCGGGAGCCCCTACGACGGCGCGGGCTTGTCGAACGTCGCTACCATCATCGGCGACTTCCTCCTCGATGACACTCTCGACCCTGTCGAATTGGCGGCGGTCGGTTCCGCCTATCCGACCGCAATCGCACAACGGGTTGGGTACATCGTCGACTTCATGGCGGGCGAGGTCGGTGCCGAGTTCGACACTGCACCTCTACGAGAACTCGTCGCCCACAGCCGGTATCGCCCGCTCTCGCCCACCGGCGCCGGCGGGCGTCAGGACTCGCGGTGGCATGTCGTGGCCAACACGGCGATCGAACACGACCTGTGATCACCGCAGCCGACATCGCGCATTGGCGAGAACACGCGCCCTGGCCGGCCCTCGAACAGGTCGAGCAGGACCTCGTCGTGTCGAGGCTGATCGTCGAGTGCGCCAACCACCCGCTGTTGGGCAAGGAACTCGTCTTCCGAGGTGGTACCTGTCTTCACAAGGTGTGGCTCGACCGGCCCTGGCGGTACAGCGACCTCGACTATGTCCGGCGCAGCGCCGGCGGCGTGGGTGGGGTGCTCGACGCCATCCGCGAGGTGGCCGCCGCGGTGGGATTTGAACGCGTACGAACCGATCTCCGAAAGCACCCCAAGGCGCGCCTCGATGCCACCCTCCTCGGCGGGGAGCGAATGCGCATCAAGATCGAGCTGAACACGTTCGAGCGCTCCCCGGCCCGACCCATCGTGGCTAGGCATCTCAACATCGACAGCCCCTGGTTCTCAGGAGCCGCCGACGTAGCGACGTTCGCATTGGAGGAATTGATCGCCACGAAGATCCGAGCACTGTTCCAGCGCAAGAAGGGAAGGGACCTGTTCGACCTCTGGCTGGCAGTTACACACGCGGGGGCAGATCCAGCGGACATCGCCGCGTGCTTCGACCCCTACCGCCCCAAGGGCTGGACCGCTGCACGGGCGAGAGCCAACCTCGACGCCAAGCTGGCCGATCGAGAATTCGCCTGCGACATCGACCAGCTAGTCACCGAGCCGCCAGGGGGCTACACGCTAGAAGAAGGCGCGCTGGTAGCTCACGCTGTTGTGGACTCAATCGACACGCGCCTCAGCTTCGGGATCTAAGCCTGGATCCACCGACGGGTTGGTGGTGTTGGGGGTTGAAATGCGGGGAAGTGCCTCTCTGACCTGGGAGAATGGCCGTAGTTGAAAGCGGCTGTTGGCCCAACAGGGCGGCGAAGAACTCCCGGATCGCCTGTGAGGTCATAACGCCGCCAGCGCCGCGTCCTTGACCGTCCGGCGGATCCCGATCACCGTGGACACGTCCACCTGCCACTTGCGGGCCGCCTCCGCCTGGGTCATCTCCCGGGACGTAACCTGTAGGAAAATCTCCCACTTCGACAGCGCCGCCCTCGGCTTGGACCTGTGCTGGACCGAAGACAAACTCCGCTTCCGGGACCCCGCCACCGGCGCCTGGCTCCTCGACCACGACGACCGCCGCCGCGCCCACCAAGCCGGCTCGGTGGTGTGTGGATTCAGTCGTTGGACCTGTTGGTCAGGTGGTCCATGATGCCGCTGATCCCTGATTCGATCACCTCGAGGCGGGTGTCGATACCGTCCAGACGAGCGTCGATACCGTCGAGGCGGGTGTCGATACCGTCCAGACGAGCATCGATACCGTCGAACCGATTCTCCATGCCGTCGCGGAGGCTCTCGAACTCCCATCGAGCGACCGACGCTGGGTTAGCCATCGTGTACCTCCCGTGGATTTGATGTTCTTCTGAGCATAGCCCGATGCGTGTGTCTCAGCCTACCTCGCGCCGCCGATCGCGTCGTGGCGGACCGTCGCCGTGGTACGAATCGAACGTGGCCTTTGCAGATCACCCTCGAAATCCCTCACCCTGGCGGCGCGGCGACACCCCGAAGCCGGCCTGGGCGTGTGCCGACCCCGAACCCACCGAATCCCCCACCCTGGCGGCGCGGCGACACCCCGAAGCCGGCCTGGGCGTGTGTCGACCCCGAACCCACCGAATCCCCCACCCTGGCGGCGCGGCGACACCCCGAAGCCGGCCTGGGCGTGTGCCGACCCCGAACCCACCGAATCCCCCACCCTGGCGGCGCGACGACACCCCGAAGCCGGCCTGGGCGTGTGTCGACCCCGAACCCACCGAATCCCTCACCCTGGCGGCGCGGCGACACCCCCGGCCCGCGCAGGTGTGTCGTCTCCTAGTGTCTTGTGTCGTTAATTCGTGTGAGGTATGTGGCGAGGGTTGCGAGGATGTCGTCGGCGGTGCGGTGCCAGGTGAAGGGTTTGGGGTTCTGGTTCCAGTGGTCGATCCAGGTGTTGATGGAGTCTTGGAGTTCGC
>JAPONU010000527.1 GCA_026713745.1 bacterium | reverse complement strand
GGCACGGCCTTCTACGATCGTCGAGAGGTGCGCGACGCCCTGGCCTACCTGCGCGCCGTGGTGAACCCCGCCGACGAGGTGAGCCTCAAGCGGGTGCTGAACGTGCCCCGGCGCGGCATCGGCGGCCGCTCGCTGGAACGGCTCGACGCCTGGGCGGCGAGCACCGGGCTGCCGTTCAGCGAGGCGCTGCGCCGTGCCGCCGAGGCGGGTGTGCCGGGCGCGGCGCGGGCGGGGATCAAGCGGTTCACGGCGCTGCTGGACGAGGCCGCCGGCCGGCTCGCCGCGGGTCCCGAAGGCGTGCTGGATCACCTGCTGACCCGCAGCGGCTACCTGGAGGAGCTGTACGAGGATGCCGAGCAGGGGGACATGGAGGCCGAAGGTCGGCTCGAGAACCTGTCGACCCTGCTCGAGGGCGCGTCCGAGCACGAGCAGGTGGGTGACTTCCTGGAGCAGACCGCCCTGGTCTCACCGACGGACGATCTGGACCCGGATGAGTCGAAGGTGGTTCTGCTCACCGCCCACGCCGCCAAGGGCCTGGAGTTCCCGGTGGTGTTCCTGACCGGTCTGGAGGAGGGCATGTTCCCCCGGGAGCAGGCGCGGGACGATCCCGAGCAGATGGCCGAGGAGCGACGCCTGGCCTACGTCGGCATCACCCGCGCCCGCGAGCGGCTCTACCTCAGCGACACCGAGCGCCGCACCATGTGGGGAGTCGAGCAGTACAACCGGCCGAGTCGCTTCCTCGAGGAGATTCCCGCCGAGTTGCTGGTCGAGGTGTCGGGTCGCCGCGAGCGCCTCCCGAGCCGGGACCACGGTGCCCGGTTCGGCGGTTCGGATCGGTTCGGTGGTTCGGACCGGTTCAGTGATTCGGATCGGTTCGGTGGCAGGGACCGGTCCGGTGGGGCGCCCCGGTCGTCCGACCGCCGCACCGCACGGCGAGAGGCCGAGGTCGACAGTGCGCTCCGCGGCGGGTCCGGGGCCGGCGCCGCAGCGGGGAGTGCCCCCCGAACGGCGGAACTGCCGGTGGGCACCGATGTGCGCCATCCCGCCTGGGGTGTCGGCGTGGTGGTGGAGGCCGGCGGGTCCGGGGAGGATGCCGAGGTGACCGTTCGCTTCCCAGAGGCGGGGGAGAAGCGACTACTGGTCGCCTGGGCGCCCCTGGAGCGAATCGCCCCCTGAGAGGGTGCTGCGTGATGGTGGTGGGGGCAGTCGCTCCTTCAGGGTCCCGGCATGGTCAGCGGTGCCACGGCGACGCCGTCGGGGCGTTATGGGTCACATCCGGAGCCGGGCGACCCTGGCCGCTCCTGAGTGGTGGGTCAGTTCGTCGGCGGGGCTCGCCGAGCCGGTCAGGATGAAGCGCCCCGGTCCTTGCAAGAGGTCGCCGGCGCGCCGCACCGCGCTCCATGCGGCGGGTGCCAGTTGCCACTCGTCGATCAACAGCGGGTAAGGCCCGTCGCCGAGAGGAAGCGTCCCCTGCTCGGTGTGACCTCGTGCGCTCGGGTCGCTGTCGAGGAGGATTTCTCGTTCGGCCGGCCTGCGCGCGGTCGTGGTCTTGCCGCAGCCTCGCGGGCCCTCGATGACCAGGGTGGGCAGCAGCCGCAGAAGCCGCTCCGCCTCGCTGTCGACGGCCCGTGTGCGGTCATCGAAGTGCTGGGGAAGGAGGCTCATGTGACCCCCTGCGAGGGCCCGCGGGATCGACCGTGGGGCCTCGATGCGGAATCCAACACCACTCCACTCGAATGTTTGCAGCAATAATGTCTATAGATTTGCAGTCAGTTCATTCGAAAGACTGCAGACCGCTTGTCCCTGGCGCTCCGGGACGCTCGACGCGTGGCGCAGAATTTCTCGAGCGATCCGGCGTTCCGGATGCGCCACTCGGAATGTTCGGCGAACTGCCGGACTCTCTCACCGTGCGTCCGGAGCGAACCCACCGCGGGGAACCGCAGCCGCTGCTTGCCGGTCCGCGGGGCAGAGTTCTGTGGGTGTCGGCGGGCGGTTTGTCGGCCCGTGGGTCGCCGGTCGGCGGGCTCTGCCGCGGTGGTGGTTTCGGTTTGCAGGCGATGGTGATGGTGCCGCCGGCGTGGAGGGCCGCCCGGCGTGGCGGCCGGGATTTGGACAGCCGGGGCTGTCGGGGGCTCTGATCGCCGGAGGCGCCGCGGGTTGTGGGTGGCTGTGGTGCCGGCGGTGGTTGTGCCAGCGGGCGGTTCGGCGAACGGGTCCGCGGTTTGTCGGCCTGTGGGTCGCCGGTCGGCGGGCGGTTCGGCGGGGGGTGGTCGGGTTGGGGCTCGCGGGGGGTTCTGTTGGCGGTGTTGGTGGGCGTGCGGGGTGGTTGGAGGGTGAGGGTGCCGTCGGGGCGGCGGGTGACTTCTTCGCCGTTGAGGTGGACGCGGATGTGGTGGCAGCGCCAGCACAGCAGGCAGGTGTTCTCGAGGGTGGTCTCGCCGCCGTGGCACCAGTGCTTGTTGTGGTGGACCTCGCAGATCTTCTCGGTGGCGCGGCAGCCGATGCAGCCGCGGTCGCGGGCGACGAGTTGTTTGCGCAGCCGCGGCGGGACCTTGCGTTTGGATCGCCCCAGCAGCGGTTCGCCGGTGTGTTTGTTGAAGATGCCGGGGAGGATCTTGGCGTCGCACGCCAACGCCAGCGCCTCGGCCTCGGTGAGGGGCGTGTCGTCGGCGAGGCGGGCGTTGACGACCTGTTCGCGCACGGCGTCGTAGTCGGCGAGGACGATCATCTCGGCGCCGGTCGGCGCGCCTTGACCGTCGCTGTTGCAGATGAGTTCTGCGAGCGCGTCCGCGGATCGCTGCGGGGGCGTGGGG
>JAPONU010000526.1 GCA_026713745.1 bacterium | reverse complement strand
CACCGCATCACAGCGGTGATGTCCGGCGAGATCAGCGGGGTCATCCTCAGCATCGGCAACGTGCAGTCCGGCTTCGCCCTCTGGGCCGCCGGCGGCGCCCTGCACTACGAGTACAACGCCGCAGGCGATGTCACAGCCGCCTCGCTGCCGCTGCCGGACGACGACGAGATCAACGCCACCTTCGAGATGCGGCTGAACCCGGACCGCTCCGCGCGCGCCCGCCTCGGCGCCAACGGCCACCACGGCGACTGGTTCGGCCTGCCCCGCACGCTGGCCTTCCTGGCCCTCAGCGGCATGGACGTGGGCCGCGACGCCCTCAGCCCCGTCTCGGCGTCCTACGAGTCCCCCTTCCCCTTCGCGGGGAACCTGCACAAGGTCACCGTCGAACTCGACAAGCCCGACGTACCCCTGGACTTCCCCCTCGACGACTGACCGCGGGAAACCTCCCACGTTCGGGAAGATCTCGCCCGGCATCCGCCGGTTCGGCGGGGCGGGACTCCTACAGTTTCGAGCGGTATGGCCCGCTACTCCGTCCTGCTGGTCGTGTTCGCCCTGCTGGCCACGACGATCGCGGTGCTGCTGGATCCCCTCTGGCAGGCCGAAGAACCGCTGTCGGCACACGCGGCTCCGGCCGGGGCGGATGCGCCGCCGCCACAGCCAGTCCCTCCCAGCGTCGCCATCGCCGCGCCGCCACCTGTCCCCGGTCCGCCGGAGGTGGTCCCCGAGAGCGATCCGGCGCAGGTTCCCCCGTCCACTGCCCCCGGCCCGGCGCCCTCGAACGCCCTACCGGACCCGGTCGCAGCCGGGGAGGCCCCGGTCGTCCCCGAGGAGGCCCCGGCCGTGTCCGGGCAGGAGGAGGTCCTGGCTGCCGAGGCTCCCGTGGAGGCACAGCCCCTCGCCCCCGAGCCCGAGTCGCCCGCCGCCTCCGGGGCCACCGGATCCGAGAGCGAGTCCGTCGCGCCGCAGGAGTCAGGGCCGGAGGACGGCGCCGACCGCGTCGAGGAGCCGGCCGCCGCGCCGCCGGCCGCCGCGCCGCCGAGCGTCCCCGACCTCCGCCTCGAGCCTCAGGAGCCGGCCTCCCTGCCGGAATCCCCGCTCCAGGATGTCCTGACAGCGCTGGTGGCACGCGCCCCGGACGGCGGATGCCTGGCCGTCCGCCGCGACGGTGCGCCGGTCTTCGCCCGCAATGCGGACGAGGCGCTCGTGCCCGCGTCCCTGCAGAAGCTGGTGCTTGCCGTTGCCGCACTGGAGATCCTGGGGCCCGACTACAGGTTCAGGACCACCGCTGTGGCGCAGTCCCCGCCGGTCGGTGGCGTGCTGGCCGGCGATCTCTACGTCGTGGGCGGCGGCGACCCACTGCTGTCGACCCCGGACTTCATGACGGTGTTGGCGCGTCACGGTGCCGTCGGAACGCCGCTTGCCGAACTGGCCGGGGACCTCGTGGCCGCCGGCCTCACCCGGATCGACGGGAGTGTCGTCGCAGTGGAGGACCGTTACGACGCCTTCGCCAACGTCCCGGAGTGGCCGGCGCGGTACGAGACACAGAGCCTGGCCGGGGGGCTCAACGCCGTTGCGGTGAACCAGGGGTGGCGAACCTCGCCGGGCATCGTCTCGACGTGGGGGTTGCTGCCACATCCCACGCCGGCGTTGCGTACGGCCTCCCTGTTCGACGACCTTCTGGAGGCTCGCTCGGTGCGGATCCCCGGGAGCCCCAGAGTGGCTGCACGCGGCGGGGACTACAGCGGCTTCATCGAGTTGGCAAGTCTCGAGTCCGCACCGTTGGGTGACCAGCTGCACTTCCTGCTCGGCGAGAGCGACAACACCCTCGCGGAGATGCTGATGAAGGAGTTGGGCGTGGTGACCGCCGGCGTGGGCACCACCCGCGCCGGGGCCCTGGCGGTCCACGGCGCGCTGGCGGGCAGGCTGCCCCTTCTCCCGGTCCCGGCCGACGGGTCGGGGCTCAGTCCATCAAACCGGCTGAGCTGTGCGCAGGTCGTCGAGGTTCTCGACATCGGCGGGCCGGGCGGCTCGGTGGGCTCGGGCCTCGCGGTGGCCGGCCAATCGGGCACGATGGAGAACCGCTACCGGGGCTCTCGCGTCGCCGGCCTCGTGCGGGCCAAGACGGGGTCCCTCGACGGTGTGGCCGCGCTGGCCGGGTTCGCCACCGCGGCGGACGGCGGGTCGTTCACCTTCGCCGTGATACTCAACAGCAGCAGCGGTCTGGTCAACGCGGATCGCGCCCACGGGTTCTTCGCGGATCT
>JAPONU010000525.1 GCA_026713745.1 bacterium | reverse complement strand
GGGGGGACGACACGGCCGGCCGAGCCGACGCGCCGGTGGGCGTGTTCACGAGAATTGCCGCGGGCGATGCCCACACCTGCGGCGTTCGTGGTGATGGTTCGGTGGTGTGCTGGGGCGGCGCGATGGGCGGGTTCGCCGGTCCCGGCGGGGATTTTGTGTCGCTGGCGGCGGGCCGCGAGGAGTCGTGCGGCGTCCGCGCCGGGGGTGTGTTGGTGTGCTGGGACGCCTCCGGCGTCGCCCTCGAGGCGCCCGACGGCGATGTTCGCAGTGTCAGCCGCGTGGGCGGTGGTTGGTGCGCGCTGCGCGCCGACGAGACGCCGATGTGCTGGGCCGCCGCCGCCGGCAGCGGTGCGGGTCCCGGCGGGGATTTTGTGTCGCTGGTCGAGGGCGTCTGGCAGTCGTGCGGCGTCCGCGCCGGGGGTGCGTTGGTGTGCTGGGACGCCTCCGGCGCCGCCCTCGAGGCGCCCGACGGCGATTTTCTCAGTGTCCGTTCCGAGGGGACGCGGTGGTGCGCGCAGCGCGCCGGCAGGGGGCGGGTGTGCTGGACAGCCGGCGGCGAGCGGCCCGAGGGGCGGTTCGCTGCGCTCGCCGGCGGTTCGCGGCACGTCTGCGGTCTGCGTCCCGGCGGCGCGGTGACGTGTTGGGGTGACGACGGTTTCGGCCAGACCGACGCGCCGGGCGGGCGGTTCGCCGCGCTCGCCGCCGGGGGTCATAGCACGTGCGGGTTGCGCGCCGACGGAGACATCGCCTGTTGGGGCCGCGACGACGAACACCTCCTCGCCGCTCCGCTCGCGCGCCTCGGCACGATCGCCGCGGGAGCCGATTTCACATGCGCGCTCCGCGCCCACGACGGCTCGTTGGCTTGCTGGGGCCGACCGGCCGCCGGGTTCCCCGCGAGCGGGGCGCAACGATTCGGCGGCCTCGCCGCGGGCGGCGACGTGATCTGCGGGCTGCGCGACGAGGGCCGCTTGGCGTGCTGGGAGCGCTCGGACGAAATCGACCTGCCGCTTCGGTATTACGACGCCGTTTCGGTGGGCGAGCAAATCTGCGCGCTGAGGTGGAGCGCGGAATGTTTCGCCGACTACCGGCCCAACTTGGCTCCCGTCGCGATGATCCGCCCGGGCCCGTTCGAGGCGATCGCGGCGGGCACCGGGTTTGCCTGCGCGGTGCGCGCCGAGAGCGCCGCGGCGGTGTGCTGGGACCGCGACGGCGCCGATCTGCCCGGCCCGCCGGGACGCTTCGCAGCGGTCGCCGCGGGAGGGTTCGCCTGCGGGGTGCGCGTCGAGGGCGCCGAGGCGGTGTGTTGGGACCGCGACGGCGCCGGCCTGCCCGGCCCGCCGGGACGCTTCGCCGCGGTGGACGTCGGCGGAGGGTTCGCCTGCGGGGTGCGCGTCGAGGGCGCCGTTGCGTGCTGGGCCGCCGACGGTGCGCCCGGCGCGGCGCCGCCGCCGGCGCGGTTCGAGGCGGTCGCCGTCGGGGAGGTCCACGCCTGCGCGCGCCGCGCCGAGGGCAGCGTTGCGTGTTGGCTGCTGAACTCGCACCGGCCCGCGCCGCCCGGCGTGCAGCGTCCCGCCCACAAGGCCACCTACGAACCTCCCGCCGAGTTCGCCGCGCTGTCCGCCGGCTGGGCACACACCTGCGCCGTCCACGCCGAGGGCACTATCTCCTGCTGGGGCCACGGCGACCACCTACGACCAGACGCCGCCGCGGCCCGGTTCGCGGCCGTCAGCGGCGGCGGCCACCACACCTGCGCGCTGCGCGACGACGCCTCGCTGACCTGCTGGGGCCGGAACAATTTCGACCAACTCGAGAAGGTCAGGATGGACGAGGACGGCGAACGCATCGTCGCCGTTACGCCCGGTCCCGTCGCCGCTGTCGCAGCCGGCGGTTGGCACACCTGCGCCCTGCGGGCCGACAGCACCGTCACCTGCTGGGGGCTCAGCGACTTCGGCGCACCCGACCACCCGATGTCAGTCTTCACCCCGGATGGCTTCGCCGGCGAATGCTGGGAACCGTTCAGCGACGGCCCCGCGTACTGCTGGCAGGGCGCCGGCGAGGACCCTCCCGGCACGTTCAGCGCGATCAGCGCCGGCGCGCTGCACACCTGCGGGCTGCGCGCCGAGGGCAACGTGGAATGCTGGGGCCACGGCCCCGGCGGGATCATCGACTTCCCGCTCGAGGAGGGATCACAGGTCTCGCTGTACTCTCAAGCACTCGGATTCGACGTCGACACCCTCGTGCCACAGAGTTCCCCCGAGGACAACGTCCTGTGCTGGCCGCACCGCGACGACAGCCCGCTGGTGTGCGCGGTCTACGGCGACGTCGGTCAGGCCGACGTGCCGGCGGGACGGTTCCGCGCCATCAGCGCCGGCGGCTGGCACACGTGCGCGCTGGGCCCGGAGGGGACCGTTTCCTGCTGGGGCCACAACAACCACGGCCAGGGGGATACGCCGCCGAGGCGGTTCGCGACGGTGTCGGCGGGATGGGCGCACACGTGCGGGGTGCGCGCCGATGGCACCATTGCGTGTTGGGGCGACAACTCCCACGGCCAGTCCGACGCGCCCCCCGGCACCTTCTTCGCTGTGGCCGCCGGGGGCGTGCATTCCTGCGGGCTGCGCGCCGACGGCACGATCGTCTGTTGGGGACCCCCCGGCTTGGTCTCCCCGCCCGCCGGCGTGTCCTGGATCACGTGACCAACCGCCGGTTGTCGCGGTGATGCGGGTTCATCCGGCGACCCGCGCCGAGGGGGCGGTGGTGTGCTGGGATTCCGATGTGGTGGGGGTGTCGGCGGTGGGTGGGTTCGT
>JAPONU010000524.1 GCA_026713745.1 bacterium | reverse complement strand
TGATCAACGCCACCACCGTTGCCCGGAATCAAGCAAGCTGACGACGCAAAACCCGTGGCACATCACTACACGACTGGCACCGTACCGGATGAGTAGAAATCTTGATATTGAACGGCAATGATCGTGAGTTCCGCGTACCATACGGTTGAACGAGCCCTGATTCACCCGGACCTTGAGAGGCTGTGACATGAGAACGAGGATGCTGGCGACCGCCCTGTTGGCAGCTGTGGCGTTGGCGGCGCCGCTGCTCGCTACCAGGGCGAGTGGGGCGCTGGTCGCCGGAGTGGACTCCGCTTGATGACACGCCGTCGCATCCTATTGATTCCCCTGCTCGTGGCTTCGACATTGATGCTCACCGCATCCGGGGTCACGTCACAACAGGGCAACGCCGACGAGAGCGACGCAGGCGCGCCGCGCACCGCCACGGCCCATCTCGTGGGTCCCGACGGCCGCGCTGTGGGGACCGTCACGCTCATCGAGGGCCCCAACGGAGTGCTGGTGCAGGCCGACGTGGCCGGCCTGTCGCCGGGCGGCCACGGATTCCACATCCACACCGTCGGGGCATGCGAGCCCGACTTCAGCGCTGCGGGTGACCATTTCAACCCTGGCGAGAGCGGTCACGGGTTCACGTACGAGGGAGGCCGGCACGCCGGCGATCTGCCCAACATCTACGCCGCTGCCGACGGCACCGCCCGTGCCGACTTCTTCACGGCGGCGGTGACGTTGACCCCCGGCGCAGAGAACTCGATCTTCGATGCCGACGGCTCGGCGATCATCGTTCACGCCAAGCCCGACAGCTACGGCGAGTCTGCCGGTGCGGGTGACCGTGTGGCGTGCGGCGTGATTCGCCCCGGCGAGCCCGAGCCTGCCGGCGGCGGCGCGGCCGAAGAGGACGGCCCCGCCACCGAGGCAGGTGACAGCGACACGACGACGCCCGCCACCGACGCAGGTGACAGCGACACGACGACGCCCGCCACCGACGCAGGTGACAGCGACACGACGACGCCCGCCGCCGACGCAGGGCCCAGCGAGGACTCCCCGGCCGGCTGACACCGGATCGGGCCGCGTGCCGGGGTCGGTCCGGCCGGCGGTCGCGTTCGTTCGGTCCTGCTGGCCGGAGGGGTGACTCGGCCCAGCGATGCCCGAGGGAGATCCGATGGACATGGGAGCAAAGCGATGACCGCGCCGACGGCTGTCGGACCGAAGCGCTCGGCGGGGCTGCTCGTGATTGCCGGTCGAGGGGACGGGCGACCGTCCCACGCCGGCCCTGTCGGACCGAAGCGCCTGGCGGCGCTGCTCGTGGTTGGGCTGGCGGTGGTTGGGGCGTGCGGCGACGGCGGCCGGGTGGAGATCGGCGGAGGCTCTCCGCCGCCCGCACCCACCGCCACACCCGCGCCCGAGCCGCAGTCGCCGGCGGCGGAGGCGGCCGGGGAGTTGCGGTTCGTGGAGGTGGCCCCGGCGCCCGAACCCGTCCCGCCCGAACCGCCGGCGGCGGAGTTGTTCGACGGCGACGAGGAGGGCGACTCTCCCGCCGGATCCGAGCCGGAGGACGGACTCGACGAGGCGGCCGTCGCCGACCTCGTGGCCGGGGTGCTGAAATCGCAGTCGGGCGTGACCTCCTCGAGCGAGCAGGTGTACCTGACCATCCGGACGAGTTTCGATGATGAGTTCGACGTGAACCTCGACGACGTCCCCTACGCGCTCGCCACGACCGTCGGTGATCGGACCCACATCCGGATCGACCAGGCGGCACTCGCCGGCCTCGACGCGGCCGAGGACGGAACGGCACCGGCGGTGCCCGCCGACATGCCACCCCTGGAGGCGATCTTCGACCAGGCCGCGCAGCAGGTCTTCTTCAGGTTGGCGCCGCTGGCGGCACTGGAGCCCGAGGGCGACCGGGCCGAACTGGCCCAGGGACTGGCCGCCCAGGGCTTCGACATCGCCGACATCGCCGACCTGTGGGGCACGGCCGATCTGGCCGACCAGACCGATTGGCTGCTCACCGAGATCGGCGTCAGCGCGGTGTCACTGCTGGAGGAGTTCCTGGAACTCCTCCAGGTGGCGTCGAGCAGCGGGAGCATTCTCGAGGCCGGCGCCGTCGGACCGAGCGAAGCGGCGGGCGTCGCCACCGAGGAGTACGTGTTCGTGATCGACCTGGCACCGCTGGCCGATCAGCTGCCGCCGTTCTTCGCCGCTTTCCTCGGCGAACTCGACGGCAGCGGCTCCGAGGGCGGCGGACTCCTCGACGGGCTGGGCGTGCCGCTGCCGGTCGGTTACGCCGTGCACCTCGACCCCGACGGCCTGGCGCGGCAAGTGGTGATCGATCTGGACCTCGGGGCGATCCTGAGCGCCGTCTTCGAAGAGTTCGCCGAATTCGGTGAGCCCGCAGCCACCGACGGCCCCGCGGACGGCGCCCAGTCCGCGCTGTTCGAGATCGAGTACCGCATCGCGGTGCGCATCGAGGTCCTCGCCGTGAACGACCCGTCGCTCGCGGTGGCACTGCCCGATCCCGCGCTGGTCGTCGAACTCCCCTGACGCTCGCCGGCGACTCCGCCGCAGACCATTCGGGTGGGTCCAAGCGGCGGTCGCCGCCGGCGCCGCGGGCGGGGTTCGTGTCCGGGAGTGCCCGGTGAGAGATATGCATCTTCTCGCGCAGTCATTGATCTATGGTGCTGAGTCACACAGGCGGGTCTGCTTTCAGCCGCTCCCTCTGGCCGAATTGACGGGAGGTTCTGATGATCACGCGGGTCGTTCGGATCTGTGGGATCGGTCGATCCGGACGGTCGGGTCGCCTCGGCGGGGCGAGGGGTCCTGACTCGCGGGGACCCTCACCGGACATCGCCAATGGGCGGCGCTGGTGGCCGTGGTCGGCGGCTGTGACGGCTCGTCGTTCGAGGGGAGTCTCGATCCGGCGGGGACTGATTCTGGCGCCGGCGTCGGTGTTGGTTGTTGTGGCGGGTTCGGGGACTGTCGCCACCGTCGATCCGGTGGAGACGCAGGACGGTTCCGGTGAGGTGCGGATCGTGGCGCGCCGCCTTGCTGATGACAGGGTGGAGTTCGGCTTGCAGGGCCGCTCCGCGGGGGGTTCGTGGGGCATGCGGTTGTTGCCGGAGCGGCGGTTCCTTCCGGCGTCGGCGGCAGTGGATCGCTGGGTGGCGTCCTCGCCGCTGGAGGTGGCGCTCGATGCGAGACGCGTCGTAGCGCGCCGCTTGGCTGACGACAGGGTGGAGTTCGGCTTGCAGGTGCGCGCTGCGGGGGGTTCGTGGGGTGAGCGGTTGTTG
>JAPONU010000523.1 GCA_026713745.1 bacterium | reverse complement strand
TCATCTCAGAATTCTCGTAGGCGGGCGCCGGTGGGGTCAACCTCGGTGCGCAGGATGTGCAGTTCCTCGGCGCTGGGGCCGGCCGTGGTGGGCACGTCGCCGCCCGGCAGCAGCACCTCGAAGCCGGTGGCTGCCTGCACGTCGTCGACACTCACGCCGGGGTGCAGCGAGGCGAGGCGCATGCGCTTGGAGTCGAGCTCGAAGTCGAAGACGCACAGGTTGGTGATGCAGAGCTGCGGGCCACCGGGCATCCCCAGCGAGGCGCGATGGTCGCCGCCGTCGCCCCAGCCCATGCCCGAGCGGAAGTGGAGGCGCTCCACGAAGGTCCGCGGGTCGTGCGTGGTGCTCCACAGGTAGATGCGGGGGATCATGCAACCCAGGTCGGCCATCCCACCCCCGCCGGGTAGGCGCACCTTCGGGCTGTCGTAGGGGCCGATGACGCTGTTGTTGACGTTGCCGTAGGCGTCCATCTGCGCGCCCCGGAAGGCGAACGTGTTGTAGCGGGCACCCTGGGCGTAGGTCCAGAAGTCCGTCGGCGAGTTGGCGAGCATCGAGGCGCCGCCCCACAGCTCGTCGGACAGGGTGGAGGAGCCGATGGTGTCGGGGTCGGCGTCGACGGCGATGGAACTCGCCGCCCACACCAGGCCGGGGGCGTGGGTGCGCCGGGCCAGCCGGTAGGCGCACACGGGGATGAACGACACGGCGCCGTTGAACGCCCGGGTGTCGCCGGCCAGCGCCCGGGAGAACGTCACCACCATCAGTTCGTCGATGGTGCAGTCGTAGCCCGGCACGGCCGCCGGCGCGCCGCTCACGACGCGCCCGCCGCTGCCGGAAAACGCACGATCACCGTCGCCTTCGACATGCCGCTCACGATGCCGGTGCGCCGAGCGGCATCGCAGAGGCTGGCGGCCGGTATCACCGTCGCCTTCGACATGCCGCTCACGATGCCAGCCCGTCGCCGTGCCCGCCGGCCGACACGCCGTTGGCAGCCAGGAAGTCCTCCCAGGTGTCGGGGACGGCGATCCGCCGGTCCCAGAACTCGGCGAAGTCCGCCGGCGAGCCGCATGCCGCCAGGTAGTCCTCGAAGAATCCGTCATGGTGGCCGTATTCGGGGAAGCACGACGTGGGGAATGCGCCCCGTGGCGCCTCGCAGACCGTGTCCACCATGAAGCGCGGATACGTGGTGCGGTGTGGCTCGGAGGTGAACACCGCGGTGTCCACGATGCGCTCGGTGGTCACGATGGTTCGATCGGCCGCGTTCACGATCTCGCTGTCCATCCACAGCAGCTTGGGGTTGACCCTGGCGTTGCCGGCCTCGTCGGCCTCATGGGTGTGCACGACCGCCACGTCGACCGCCAGCGGCGTGCAGGCCACATAGGCCCGGCCGGTGGCAGGGTCGGTCTCGACGCGCAAGGTCTTCGAGTCCTCGTGGAGGGCCGGCACGTCGGTGCCGAGGCCGGCGACGGTCGGCATGAACGGCAGGTGGCGGGCCTGCGCCTGCAGCCGGCAGATCAGCAGATGCTCGGAGTACTCCTCCATCGCCACCTTGCGGCTCTGCACGCCGTGGCGGAAATGCGGCGCCAGCCCGAAGCCCTCGAAGCTGATGAGCCCGGTCACGACGCGGGACACGCACCCCGCCGCCACGAGCCAGTCCACGCACATGCCGGCCACGATGGCCACCAGGGTGAGGTCGCGCTTGTTGGCCCGGGCGAGCTCGCGCACGAACGCCATGGGGGCGCTGTTCATCGAGAGGCCGCCGAGGGCCACGGTGGCACCGTCGGGCACCGAGGCGGCCGCCTCAACCAGCGAGGTCTGCTTGGAGGCGGGGCCTGTCACGCCCAATACTTACCAAACGAGCGGTTGAAACGCAATCGCCGGACGGACAAGACCCGAAGGCGGGGATACCGGGGACATGCGCAGCCGTGCCATTCTCAGAGGCCGCGGGGACGCCACGGACGTCCCCGCCCCGACCTTGGAGACTCACCGCCGGACTGTACCGTGCAGTCGTGTCGGACACCCCGAACACCATCGGCTCGACGACACCGCGGTCCAAGAGCTTCCGGTCCTCATTCAGCACTAGTAGGCTCATTCTGCGTCCAAGGGGGTCGAGTTCCACGTGAGGGATCAAGCAGAACATCCATACGATGGACTTGACCCGGCGCGGAAGGCTCTGCGCCTCCTCGTAGAGCACGAACCCGAACGCCACGATCTCATCTTCGGACTCGTCGGCGCAATTGGAGTCTCATGGGATCCAATCCTTCGTAGTTTCGACGAGTCGCTTCAACGCTTCGGCTATTCCACGCAGGAAATCCATATCGCTCGCCTGACAGATGAGTTGGAAGCCGGACCATGGGGAACACTGCCCGATCGGGCCTCGCCCGAGTATTACCGGGACCGAATGGATGCATGTGATCAACTCAGATCCATAGCGAGTAATGGGGCGGCAATGGCCGCTCTTGGCATCAGGCGAATGAGCGAAAGGCGCTATCAGAGCCGCAGTACACCAACTGCGTACTTCCTGAGAAGTCTAAAGCATCCCGATGAAGTTAAGCTCCTACGTCATGTGTACGGTGAAGCCTTTTTCTTGGTTGCAACTGCGTGCACCGAGAAAGAGCGCCGAGATGCGCTCGCGGAATCTCTATCGCTCTTCGACAATCATCGAGCCCTAGCGGAACAACTACTCGCAAGAGATGAGGCGGATTCAAGCAACAAGAGCTTCGGTCAGAATGTCCGCGACACCTATTCCATCGCTGACGTCTTCGTGCCTAGCGGCCGCGGCATCAATATCAAGCTTGGTATTGATCGTTATATCGATGCTATATTTGGCGGGCCCTTCGTTACTCCGAGCCCTAGTGAAGAAGGGATGCGATTTGCCTTTGACGCTTCATTGCGTTCCGCTGCTGCTGGGCGGCAAGTTGGCGCAGCGCTCATCCCAAGACTCGGTACACCTGTCGTCGCTGGTACTAATGAGGTTCCCAAGCCGGGCGGCGGTCAATACTGGACCGACGACAATCCAGACTACCGGGATTTCAAGACTGGCCAAGATCCGAATCCGATCTATACGAAACGCGTCGTGCAGGAGATGCTTGAGCGACTTGCAGAACACGGGTGGCTGATTGATCGGCTGAAAGGACTGAGTGGGGAAGAACTCCTTGCTGAAGCCTCCATGCCGGACGAATCGGGTGACTCCTTATTGACTGGAGCACGTGCTTCCGCGTTGATTGAGTTCACACGCTGTCTTCATGCAGAGCAGGCTGCTATCATCAATTCTGCTCGGTCAGGTGTCTCCACCGAAGGGGCCATTCTCTACACGACGACTTTTCCCTGTCATGAGTGTGCAAAGATGATAATCGGAGCAGGAATAGTTGAAGTTCAATATATTGAGCCATATCCAAAGAGCCTCGTGGGTCGACTCTACCGGGATGTTATTGAGACATCGCCACCGTTTGCACGAAGTGGTGGTCTGATCGGAGGCAAACTCCCCTTCCACCAATTCCTCGGAATAGCTCCCCGCTTCTACACGCGTGCGTTTGCTGCGGGAGAGCGACGTATTGGTGACTCCTTGGTCGAATTCAATAGGCCTTCCACCGCACCTCGCACTTCGGGATGGAATGCACAAGGTATTGAGGAGCGGGAGTCCGCCGCCATAGCGTCGATTTCCCGGATTCTCGATGAAGTCGCGACAAACCTAAACAGAGAATCGCTCGGTCGGTCAGATGATGAACCTAGTGAGACAGACTCTCAACTGAATGACTCGAGAGACGCTCGACAGCAACGTGAATCTGGCTTGCGGAGCGTTTCCGAACCTACGGACGAAGCACAGATCGGATAGAGGGAGTGATCTGATGGGAAACCAAGAGAAGTGGTTCAATACTAGGGCGAAGAAAGCTGCAGAAAACTTGGAGTCCATTCCCGCCGACAAGCGTGGACCCGCTGCGAGGCTCCTAGTGAGCAATCCGCGAGTCCAATCAGAAGTGAACCCACACGAGAAAATGAGAGGAATTGAAGGTGGTAGCTCGGAGCGATCTGCAGTCTCTCAGCTGCCACTACTTGGGGACGCGCCGAGCGGCTGAAAAATGGTTCGCGAGCGCGAACCCAAGAGTCTCGCGCTCGAGTCAATGGTTCTGAACACCATCGACCTCGATGACGCCGGGTGGCTCGAGGAGTTCCACCACCGGGGATGGACCGACGGGCTGCCGGTCGTGGCGCCCACGCCCGAGCGGGTGGAGGCGATGCTCGCCCATGGGGGCTTGGGCGCCGGTGAGATCCTGGGCCGCGTCGCCGCCCGCAGCCGCTCGCTCAGCGCCCAGCAGGCGGCGGCGAACGCCGTCATGGCCGGCTGCGCGCCCGAGCACTTCCCCCTGGCGACCGCCGCCCTGTGCGCCATGCTGGACCCGGCGTTCAATGCCCACACCGTGATGACCAGCACCGGCGGGGCGGCGTTCTGCCTTCTGGTCAGCGGGCCGGTGACGCAGCAACTCGGCATGGCGACCCGCAACAACGCCCTCGGGCCCGGCAGCCGCGCCAACGCCACCGTCGGCCGCACGCTGCGCCTCGTGGCGCGCAACGTGTTCGGCGCCCGCACCGGCGAACTGGACGCCTCGTCCATCGGCCATCCCGGCAAGTTCACGCTGTGCCTCGCCGAGGACGAGCCGCCGGCGCCGTGGGTGCCGCTGCGAACCGAGCTGGGCTACGGCGAAGACGACTCCACCGTCACGATCCTGGCCACCGAAGGCCCCCGCCAGGTTGCCAACCACCTGAATCCCTCGCCCGAGGGCATCCTCACCACGATGGCGGCGGCGATGCGCTGCCCGGCCACCTATCCCGTCGGCAAGGGCGCCCAGGCGGTGGCCGTGCTGGGCCCCGAGCACGTCGCCGCGCTCATCGGAGCGGGCTGGACACGGGCCCAGGTCCGGGAGTTCCTCGCCGAGACGAGCCGGGTGACGCCCGCGGAGATCGAGGCGGCCGGGGTCTTCCTGGAGACCGACACCCGGCACGACATGACCCCCGGGTCCGACGGGAGGCTTCCCGTGGTGCGCGGCCCCGAGGATCTGTTCCTCGTGACCGCCGGTGGCCACGGCGCGGGCTGGTCCGCGTACATCCCCGTGTGGGCGCCGACGCTGCACAGCATCGCCGTGACCCGCCGTGTGCCGGCCCCCGGCGACGGCCTGCCGGCGCAGTAGGATCGCTCGCATGACAGCGATCACCGTCGTCCGGCCCGACCACGTTTCGGAGGTGACCGGCTTGGCCCGAGCGCCCCGCCCGGCCCGCGGCACCGTCGAGCCCCTGCACCTCACGCTCATCGAGAACGGCAAGCCCAACGCCGCCAAGCTGCTGGGCGAGGTGGCCGACGAGTTGCGCAGCCGGCTGCCCCTGGCCACCGTGGACGTGCATTCCAAGCCGGCGGCCGGCAAGCCCATCGACGCCGACGTGGCGGACATGCTGGCGGCCCGCTCGCACCTGGTGATCTCCGGCGTCGGCGATTGAGGCGCCTGCACGGCGTGCAGTTTGCACGACGCAGTCCTGCTGGAGAGCCGCGGCGTACCCGCCGCCCTCGTCGTCACTGAACCGTTCATTGCGGTTGCGGCCCGCTTCGCCCCCACCGTGGGGGCCCCTGACTACCCGTCGGCAGCGGTCCCCCACCCCATCTCGTCAGTCAGTGACGACGACCTGCGCAAGTACGCGGCAACCGTCGCCGACGAGGTAGCCGACCTCCTCACCACCGCCTGACAAGCGAGCTTGGATTTATTGAATCGAACTGGAGAAATATTTGACTACTGTGTGCTATTAGCACTACATCGGGTATATTTCCGTCTATGACGACTGTGGCGACCATCTTCGCCCTGTGAGAGGCTGCGAGACGTGGATGCGGCGATCCTCGGGCCGATTCTCGGTGTCCTGACGCTGGCGCTGCTCTGGCTGCGACAGGACTTCACCGCGATGCGCGGGGAACTGCGCGAGGTGTTGAGCGAGATGCGCAGGGAGATGCAGGAAGGGCGAGAATCGGACCGTTCCCTGGCCGACCTGCGTCACGAGGCCATGATGGCGATCCTGCGCGACCACGGTGAGCGGCTCGCCCGCATCGAGGGGCGGGCGGAAGGACGGGCCGAGACCCGGGAGCAGACCCTGGCCGGCTCCTAGCCCGCCGGGTCGGCTAGAGGACGAAGTCACCGCCGGCGTACCAGTTGGCGAAGGCAGCCTTCACGATGACGTCCACCAGTTCGATCTGCTGGCGGTCGGGAGCGATGAGGTAACCGAAGCCGGCGGGGCCACCGTCGGGGCCGACACCGGTGAATCGGACGGTCCACCCGGCGTCGGTGAGCACGTCGAGGTCGCCCCGCAGGTCCTCGGTCCAGTAGCCCATGTGGTACGTGCCCGCGTCGACATTGGGATCCCAGAACGAGCCGATCGGCCCCTCGACGAGTTCCACCTGCACCGGACCCTCCACGGAGTACGTGAAGCGCACGTTCGTCGCCACGACGTGGCCCTCGACCAGATGCTCGACATCCAGGGACTGCGGGCTGTGCCAGGTCAGCCCCGTACCGGCGGAGTAGAACTCCATGGCCTCTTCGAGGTTCGAGACGACCACACCCACGTGGAACGGCTCTGTCAGATCGACCATTGGTCTACCTCCCGGGTTCGTGAGCGCCCGGATGATCCCCGGCGCCCAGTAGCGATTTCAACTCGACGAGCGCGTCGACGTGGTCGGCCCATTCCGCCTCGCTGCGCGCAAGCG
>JAPONU010000522.1 GCA_026713745.1 bacterium | reverse complement strand
TGAAAGGGTTGGTGATGTCGCGACTCCTTTACCGCATCGGTCGCTGGTCGGCGGCGCACGGGAAGCTGGTGCTGCTGGCGTGGGTCATCGTCGTCGTGCTGCTCGGCGTGTTGTCGCGGACCGTCGGTGGGCACGTGACCGATCAGTTCGAGTTGCCGGGGTCCGAGTCGCAAGCGGCTGCCGACCTGCTGGAGGAACGCTTCCCGGCGGCCGGCCAGTCCTCGGCCACGGTCGTCGTGGCGGGAGACGACCTACGGGCGCAGGCCGAGGAGATCTCGGCGCTGGCGTCGGGGCTCCGCGAGGTGCCGGGCGTGGTGGCGGTCGGCGATCCATGGCAAGGGGTGGCGCCCTCGGGCCAGGTGCTGCAGTTCCCGGTTCGCTTCGCCTCCCCGGCCGAGCAGATCGACGCCGATGTGTGGGACCGGGTCGTGGCCGAGGTGGACGCGGTGCGTAGCTCGACGCTGCAGATCGAACTCGGCGGCCAGGTGGCGAGCGAGGTTGCTGAGACCGGCCCCGGCGGGAGGACCGAGTTCATCGGTGTCGCCGTCGCGGTGATCGTGCTGATCCTCGTCTTCGGCTCATTGCTGGCGATGGGCCTGACGTTGCTCACCGCCCTGTTGGGCGTCGGCATCTCGCTCTCGGCGATCCTGCTCGTGGCGGCTTCGGTCAACGTGCCGACGACCGCGGAGATCCTGGCTCTGATGCTCGGCATCGCCGTGGGGATCGACTACGCGCTGTTCATCACGTCCCGGCACCGCGAGAACCTCGCCGCCGGGATGGAGGTGCGGGAGTCCATCGGCCGGTCGCTGGCGACGGCCGGAGGGGCGGTGGTGTTCGCCGGTTCCACGGTGGTCATCGCCATGCTCGGCCTGATCGTGATCGGGACTCCGTCCATCACGACCATGGCGCTCGCCGTGGCGTTCGCGATCATCGTCGCCGTCGTGGTGGCGCTCACGCTGCTGCCGGCACTGCTGGGTCTGGCCGGTCGGCGTTTGGCGGCCCCCACCCTGCCCGGATTGCGCAACCGCCGCTCCCGGCCGGGTGACAACAATCTCGGCACCCGCTGGACCACGTGGGTGGCCCGCAGGCCGTGGCTGAGCTTCGGGATGGCCCTGGTGGCGATGCTGGTGCTGGCGGTGCCGCTGCTGGATCTCGAGACGGCCTTTCCCTCGGCCGGCACAGCGCCGGAGGAGACCACCCACCGCCAGGCCTACGATCTGATTGCCGGAGGTTTCGGCCCGGGATCCAACGGCCCGCTGCTGATGGTGGTCGACCACGCGGGTCTGGCGCCGGAGCGGGCAGCTGCGGCGCTCGGGGACATCGGATCGGCCGTGGGCGGCGATCCGAACGTCGAGTTCGTCGTGCCCGGCGCCTCGAACCCTGCGGGCGACACGACGCTCGTGCAGGCGATTCCCCTCACCGGCCCGGCCGACGGGGCCACCAAGGACCTGCTGGAGCGGATGCGGGGCGAGATCCTCCCGGGCGTCGAGTCCAGCTACGGCATCGAGGTTTTCGTTGCCGGCCCGACTGCCCTCGAAATCGACCTCGACAGGCAACTCACCGACCGCCTGCCCTGGGTGATGGTCGCCGTCATCGGGTTGATCTTCGTGGTGCTGATGCTTGCGTTCCGCTCGCTGCTGGTGCCGCTGAAGGCGGCCATCGGGATCCTGCTGTCCATCGGGGCTGCGCTCGGCATCGTGGTGGCGGTGTTCCAGTGGGGTTGGGGCGCCGCCGCCATCGGCATCGACGGCACCATGCCGATCATCAGCTTCCTCCCGGTGATGGCCTTCGCCATCCTCTTCGGACTCTCCATGGACTACGAGGTGTTCATCCTCTCCAGGGTGCGGGAGGAGTGGGTGCGCACCGGCGACGCCCGCCAGAGCGTTATCCGGGGCGTCGGCGCCACGGCCAGGGTGATCACGGCCGCCGCGGCCATCATGACGGCGGTGTTCGGCGGCTTCCTGCTCGGTGACGAGCCGGTCGTCAAGATGGTCGGCCTGGCGCTGGCCGTGGCCGTCCTGCTGGACGCCACGGTGATCCGTCTGGTGCTGGTGCCGTCCACGATGGTCATGTTCAACCGGGCCAACTGGTGGCTGCCCCGCTGGCTGGACCGGCTCCTCCCCCACGTGGACATCGAGGGCGAGAGAATCCTCGACGAACTCGAAGCAGCCGAGTAGCCGCTACACCGCGCCGGCGGTCCGGGCGGCGCTGCCGGCGGCGCTCCGGAATGGCCGCCTACGGCGCCCCCGACATCCCCACCCTCCGTGGGTTCTATTGTCGCCGGGCGGCCCTTCGTGGCTTTCAGCCTCCGGCCTGTGACCTGGCGGTGCGGAGCAGGTAGCGGCCGACGGTGATGCTCACGATCACGAACAGCACGTCGATGAAGTACCACAGCAGCAGCCGGATCTCCCACGGCGGCGTCTCTGCGGACTCGAAGACCTCCCAGCTCAACCAAAGCCGGTAGAACAACAGGAAGAGGCCGCCGGCGGCGATCAGCATCGTCGTGGCGCGCCAGTCCGGCAGCTTGCCGGCTTCGAGGACCCGCATGAGGCTCACGACGAGCCCCGTCGCTGCGCCGGCGGCCATGGCGAAGCTCATGGCGTCCCAGACGTCGCTGCTGGTTGTCACGTCGTAGGTGGGCGACGCTACGAACTGTCCCGCCACCGCCAGCCCAACGAGGATGTGGGCGTAGCCGAACAGTCTCTTGAGTGGCTTGGTGTACATCAGATGCTCGTCTCGCTCGAGCTAATTCCTCCGGGATTCGCGCCTCCGCAGCGGAACAGTCCCAACTATCAAGACTAGTTGGCGTCGCCGTGACCTCCGCGCACAATTCACGTTGTGCTACATTTGTCGCATGAGCGAGGTCGCTTCCCGGGAGTTGCGAAACAACACCCGTCAGTTGCTTGACCGCGTCGCGACAGGTGAGCACATCACGATCACCGTCCGCGGGCGCCCGGTGGCTGAGTTGGCACCGGTCGCGCAACGCCCACAGTGGATGGCTCGCGACCGGTTCGTACGAGAGGTGCTCTCCCGCCGGGCCGACCCCGCGTTGACCGACGATCTGACGACGCTGGCTGACGAGACGACCGACGAGCTCCCGTGGCGTTGAACCGGGGACTTGCCGACACGTCGGTCTTCATCGCTCGCGAGACCCGACGCCCGATCCAGGAGCGGTCCATCCCGGAGGAATTGGCCGTCTCTGTGATCACCATCGGCGAATTGCGAGCCGGTGTGCTCGCCGCGGCCGACACGGCAACCCGTGACCGACGACTCTCGACCCTTTCTGCGGCGCTTG
>JAPONU010000521.1 GCA_026713745.1 bacterium | reverse complement strand
TCGGATCCGGAGCGGGCGCCTCGGTCGGCGCCGGGGGTGCAGGCGCAGCACCACCGTCGTCGTCATCACCACCGCACGCGGCGGCGATGAGTGCGACGTTGACGCTGGCGTCGAAGACCTCGGCGGCGAGGGTCATGGCGTGGCAGCCGTCTTCCTAGGCAACCGACATCCCCCCGTCGACCGTGATGGCGGCACCCGTAACCCATGACGACTCGTCGGACGCCAGGTAGAGGGCGAGGTTGGCGATGTCCGCCGTCGTGCCCAGGCGTCCCAGCGGGTTGCGGACCACCGCGGCGGCGATCATGTCGTCGATGCTGGCGCCGGGGCCCACGTCGGCCACGGCGGCGAAACCCCCGGCCTTCTCGTAGGTGGCGCGCACCAGTGGGGTGGGCACCGTCCCCGGGCAGATGGCGTTCACACGGATGTTGTCCGGGCCGTAATCGACGGCCATCTGGCGGGCGAGGCCGATGACACCCGCCTTGGCCGCGGCGTAGGGAGCGATATTGGGCACGCCTATGACGCCTCCCACGCTGGCCTGCAGCACCAGCGACCCGCCGCCGGCCTCGACGAGATGCGGGATTGCGTACTTGATCGAGAGCCACACGCCGGTGAGGTTCACGGCGATGACCCGATCCCAGTCCTCGACCTCCAGGTCGGCGGCCCGCCCCGCCCCGGCGATGCCGGCGTTGGCGTACACGGCGTCGAGCCCGCCGAAATCCTCCACGGCCCGCCGGACCATGGCCGCGCACCCCTCGGGATTGGTCACATCGACGCGAAGACCCACGGCCCGCTCGCCGATCTCGTCGGCGACGGCCATCGCCGATGACTCGTCGATGTCGGCGCAGAGAACACGAGCCCCCTCGGCGGCGAACAACCGTGCGGCGGCCTGCCCGATTCCCGAGCCTGCGCCCGTGACGATGGTGCGTTTGCCTACCAACCGTTCGGTCATACGGGACAAGATACCCGAAGCGGCATGGCCACCGCGAGCGATGGCACTCCCTCGTGCCAGCAAGTACCGTCCTGTTCAGCGTCCCCAAGGAGTGCCTATGAAGTCGCCACCTTTCGACTACCATCGGGCGAGGTCGGCCGCGGAGGCGGCGGCGCTGCTCGGCGAGTTGGGCTTCGACGCCCGGATCCTGGCGGGGGGTCAGAGCCTGGTGCCGCTGATGAACCTGCGGTTGGCCGCTCCCGGCCATCTGGTGGACATCACCGGAGCGCCGGATCTGGCCGGTGTCGGCGCAAACGGCAGCGGCCTGAGCGTGGGTGCTGCGGCCCGGCAGCGCACCGTGGAGTTGCACGCCGACACGCTGGCAATCGCCCCGGTGCTGGCCGACGCGATCTCGAATGCCGGGCAGGTGCCGGTGCGCCATCAGGGCACGGTGGTGGGCAGCCTCGCGCACGCCGATCCAAGTGCGGAGATGCCCGCTGCATTCAAGGCCCAGGGCGGGTCGGTCACCGTTCAAGGCGCCGGCGGCACCCGGGAGATTCCTTCGGAGGAGTTCTTCGAGGGCTACTTCACGACCCCCCTGGAGGAAGGTGAACTGGTCACCGCCGTCACGGTGGATGCCTGGCCCACCGGCACGGGTCACGGGTTCTTGGAGTTCGGCGTCACCGCGGAGAGTTGGCCGATCGCTCTCGCCGCGGTGCTCATCCACACCAGCGGCGGGGTGATTGATCGGGCGTCGGTGGTTCTGGGCGGGGTGGCGGAGGTGCCGCTGCGCCGCTCCGGCGCCGAAGCCACCCTGGTGGGTTCGGTGCCGGGCGCCGAGGTGTTCGAAGCGGCCGCCGAGGCCGCGGCGACCGGCATCGAGCCGTTGTCGGATTCGTTCGGCTCGGGTGCCTATCGCAAGAAGCTCGCACGGGTTCTCACGAGGCGGGCACTGACAACAGCCGCCGCGCGCGCTGGAGGTGACGCATGAGCATCCACGACATCTCTGTGACCGTCAACGGCGCGGCCGCGTCGGGAACCGTCGAATCGCGCCGGTCGCTGGCGGATTTCCTGCGCCGCGAACTGGGCTTGGTGAGTGTGCACTTCGGTTGCGAGCAGGGCGCCTGTGGGGCGTGCACGGTGCTGGTGGACGGCCGCAGCGTGCGGTCGTGCATCCTGTTCGCCGTGCAGGCCGACGGCGCCGAGATCCAGACCGTCGAGAGCCTCGCACCGGGCGCCGAGTTGCACCCTCTCCAGGAGGCGTTCCGGCGCCACCAGGGCCTGCAGTGCGGGTTCTGTACCCCCGGCATGCTGCTGCGGAGCCTGGAACTCATCGGTGACAACCCGAACCTCACCGCCACCGAAGCCCGCGAGGGCATCTCCAGCAACATGTGCCGCTGCACCGGCTACCAGTACATCGTCGACGCCGTGCTCGACGCCGCCGCCGAAATGCGCGGCGAGGAGGACTGACATGACCATCCCGAAGGTACGCCAGCACCCCGAGCACCTGGAGTGGGTCGGCAAGTCGATCCCCCGCGTGGAGGACCCGAAGTTCCTCAGGGGCCGGGGCAACTACATCGACGACTACGAGGTGCCGAACATGCTGGAGGTGGCCGTGGCGCGCAGCACCGTGGCCCACGCCAAGATTCTCAGCATCGACACCTCCGCAGCGGAAGCCGTGCCCGGCGTGGTGGCCATCGTCACCAGCGAGAACGTCAAGGACCACGTCAACCCCATGCCCGACTTCGGGCCCGCCCCCGACAAGCACACCTGGCACTGCCTCGCCGTGGACAAGGTCCGCTACATGGGCGAGGGCGTCGCCGTCGTGGCCGCCACCTCCCGCGCTGTCGCCGAGGACGCCGCCGAACTCATCGAAGTCGAATACGAACCGCTGGAGCCGCTCACCGGCACGCTCGCCGCCCTCGCCGACGACGCCCCGCTGATCCACGAGGCGCTGGGCTCGAACGTGCCGTTCCATCGGAAATTCGCGTTCGGCGACGTGGACGGCGACTTCGCGGCCGCCGATGTGATCGTGCGCGACACGTTGCACTGGGGTCGCTCGGGTGGCCAGCCGCTGGAGACCGTCGGGGCGGTCGCCGACTACGACGCCGCCACCGGGATGCTGACCATCCACGTGAACTCCATGTCGTTCACGCACTTCCTCTTCCTGCTGGCCAACACGCTGCGGGTGCCCAGCAACAAACTGGATCTGCACCCCCACCCCTCCGGCGGCAGCTTCGGGGCCAAGTTCTTCGAGGTGAAGACGGCCACCATCGCCGGGATGATGGCCCGGATCACCGGGCGTCCGGTGAAGTTCATGCAGGACCGCCTCGACAACATCGCCAACGGCGACCACCACGGCTCGGACCGCTACTACGAGGCGGAACTGGCGGCGAAGTCCGACGGCACCATGCTCAGCGCCCGCTTCAAGGTGGTGGACAACTACGGCGCCTACATCCAGTTCGGCGTCGGCCAGCACGGCAACTCCCTCGCCCAGGCCGTCGGCCCCTACCGCATGAGCAGCATCGGCTACGACCTCACGGCCGTGCTCACGAACAAGTGCCAGCAGGGCGCCTACCGGGGCTTCGGCTCGGAGGTGGGTAACTGGATCCTGGAACGCATGGTGGACCTCATGGCCACCGAGTTGGACATGGACCCGGTGGACATCCGCAGGATGAACTTCATCCAGCCCGACCAGTTCCCCTACTTCATCCCCACCGGCAACGTCTACGACAGCGGCGACTACGAGGCCGTGCTGAACAAGACGATGGAACTGTCCGACTACAGGGGTTGGCGCAAGCGGCAGGCCGAGATGCGCGCCGAGGGCCGCCACATCGGCATCGGTGTGTGCACCTGCCAGGAGCGCAGCGTCTTCAGCGCCACCGAGTTCTGGTTCTGGTTCGACGAACCCGTCGCGGCGCCCGTCACCAGCGCACCCGAGAGCGTCACCCTCAAGGTCGACGCCATGGGTGCGGTCAC
>JAPONU010000520.1 GCA_026713745.1 bacterium | reverse complement strand
GAACTTGGCGAAGGCCGTGAGGTCGGCGATGCCCACCCGCTCCCGCACGCCACGCACCTCGGTGCCGACGGGCTCGAAGGCGTTCGAGCGGCGGTAGGAGTGCACCTCCGGGGAACCGTCGGGCGAGAAGTACTGCGGCCGCTCCCAGCCGTACACCTCCTGCCACTGCGCGCCCAGTGCGTCGAGGGACTCGTGGATGGGGGTCGTCTTCTGCGGCCGGCCCGCCTCGCGGTACTCGCCGGGCGGGCGCGGCTGGTACATCTCGTGGTACTCGTCCAGGGACCTCGCGATGGTGTAGTGGCTGCGCGCCCCGGCGTAGTCGCCGTAGCGGCGCGGGTCCATGCCCCGCACGTTGATCTCGGTCTGGCCGTGCACCATCCACTGCGCCAGGTACTTGCCGGCCCCCGGTCCCTGGGTCACACCGATGGAGGCGCCGTTGCAGTGCCAGTAGTTGCGCAGCCCCGGCGCCGGCCCCATCAGGAAGCCCGCGTCGGGGGTGTGGGTGATGGGCCCCGACACGACCTTGCGGATGCCGGCGTCGCCGAAGGCGGGGATGCGCACCGCCGCCCATTCCAGGCACTCCTCGAGGCGGTCCAGATCGGGCGGGGTGAGATAGAAGTGCAGGTCCCAGTCCACGCCGTCGATGCCGTAGGGCTGCGAGTCCGACATCTCGTAGGGCCCCACGAGTATCCCGTCCAGCTCGCTGCGCACGTACATCGAGGCCCGCGGGTCGCGGATCGTGGGCGGCTCGTACCCCAGGTCCACGAGTGCACCGATGCGCTCGGTCACGAGGTACTGGTGGATGACCGATACGATCGGCACGTCGAGGCCCACCATGGCGCCGAGCTGCGGGGCGTAGTGACCGGCGGCGTTGACGACGTGCTCGCAGATGATGCGGTCGTTGTCGCAGATCACCTCCCAGCGTCCGCCGGGCAGCTGGTTCATGTCGGTGACACGGGTGTGGCGGCGGACTTCGGCGCCGAGTTGGCGGGCGCCGCGCGCCATGGAGTTGGTGCAGCTCGACGGGTCGGCCCAGCCGTCGTCGGGGGTGTAGACCCCCGAGACAACGTCGTCCAGGTTCAGCAGCGGGTGCAACCCGGCGATCTCCGACGGCCCGATGATGTGGCACTCCACGCCGGCCTGGTGCAGCAGGCCCTGTGTGTAGCGATGCCAGTCCGCCTCCTCGGGCCGTCCCTTGCGGCAGAGCCGCACGGTGCCGGGCTGGTGCCAGCCGGTCGCGAGGCCCGTCTCGGCCTCGATGCTGCGGTAGAGCGAGACCCCCACCTCATGCACCTTGGCCAGGTTCAGGTCGCTGGTGAAGTTGGGGATCATCCCCGCGGCGTGCCAGGTGGAGCCCGAGTTCAACTCGCCCTTCTCGACGAGGATCGCATCGGTCCAACCCTCGTGCGCCAGGAAGTACAGCAGCGCCGCCCCCATGGCGCCGCCGCCGACGATCACGACGCGGGTCTCGGTGGTCATGTCACCTCCGGCGCGGTCGGTAGAAGCTGCGCAGTGACGCGGTGGCCGGGACCCGCCGCCCGCCCACGTCGATGGCGAAGGAGCCCGCTTCGAGCCAGTCCGCCGTCACCGCCTCGGCATGGTGCACGTAGCCCATGGCCAGGCAGCGGTCCTCCAGGTAGCTCCAGGATGCCGAGGTGGTGGTTCCCACGACCCCGCCATCCCGCAGGATCGGCTCGTCGTGGTAGATGAGCAGTTCGGGATCCTCGAGCCGGAACTGCACGAGGCGTTTCGTCCGGGGCTGTGAACGCTGAGCCTCCAGGGCGGCCCGGCCGCAGAAGTCCACCTGCTTGTCCCAACCCACTGCGAACCCCAGGCCGGCCTCCAAGGGGGTGTCCGCCGGGGACATGTCGTGGCCCCAGTGGCGGTAGCCCGACTCGAGGCGCAGCGTGTTCATGGCGTGGTAGCCGGCGAGGGCGAGGCCGTGCGGCTCGCCGGCGGCCATGAGGGCGTCGAAGACCACCACGGCGTCGGCGTTCGCCACGTACAGCTCCCAGCCCAGCTCACCCACGTAGCTCATCCGGATGGCCAGGACCTCGCGACCGGCCACGTCGATGGTCCGTGCGGCGGCGAACGGGAAGTCCTCGTCGGTCAGCGAGGCGCCGGTGAGCGGTCCCAGCACGTGGCGCGCCAGGGGGCCCATGAGCCCCAGCATCGCCTGCTGGTCGGTGATGTCGCCGATCGTCACGTCGAAGTCGCGGCATCCCCGGCGCAGCCGCGCCCAGTCGCGCGTCTGCGACGCCGCGGCGGTGACCACCAGGAATGACTCGGGGCCGAGTCGGGTCACGGTCAGATCGGCCTCGATCCCGCCCCGCTCGTTGCACCACTGCGTGTAGACGGCGCGCCCCGGCTCGGTATCCACCTCGGCGGCGCTGAGCCGGTTGAGTGCCACGGCGGCGTCGGGCCCGTTGACGCTGAACTTCACGAACGAGGTCTGATCGAACAGGCCCACCCGTTCCCGCACGGCACCGCACTCGGCGCCCGCGTTCGCCCACCAGTTCTGCTTGCCGTAGCTGTACTCGTAGACCCGCTCCTGGCCGTCGAAGGCATACCAGTTGGGGCGCTCCCAGCCGGCCGTCTCGCCGAATACCGCCCCGGCGGCGTCGATGCGGTCGTGCAGGGGCGAGAGCCGCCGGTTGCGGGCACTCTCGTACTGGCGGTGCGGCCAGTGCATGGCGTAGAGCAGGCCGAGGCTCTCGCCGATTCGGTCGCGCAGGTAGGCGGGATCGGACTGGAAAGGCATCGCGCGGCTGATGTCCACCGAGGTGAGGTCGATGGGGGGATGGCGGTCCGCGACCCAGTCGGCCAGCACCCAGCCCACACCGCCGGAGGTCTGCACCCCGATGGAGTTGAATCCGGCCGCCACGAAGCAGCCGTCCACCTCGGGTGCCTCACCCATGTAGAAGACGCCGTCGGGCGTGAAGGCCTCGGGTCCGTTGAAGAAGAGCTGGATCCCGCACTCGCCCAGGGCCGGCACCCGGTGAATGGAGCGCTCGAAGATCGGCCCGACGTGGTCCCAGTCCTCGGGCAGCTGCACGAAGCTGCTGCCCGGCGGCACCCCCTCCAGGTGCCAGATCTTGCCGCGAGGTTCGAAGAAGCCGGCCATGATCTTGCCGGTCTCCTCCTTGAAGTACGTGTAGTTGCCGGGGTCTCGCAGCACCGGCGTCGTGGCGTCGACGCCGTCGAGGGGCTCGGTGACGATGTAGAAGTGCTCGCAGGCCTGCAGCGGCACGTTCACGCCGATGGTGGCGGCCAACTGGCGGGTCCACATCCCGGTCGCCAGCACGACGGTCTCGGTCTCGATGTCGCCCCGATCGGTCCGCACGCCGGTGATCCGGCCATCTTCGGTATCCAGACCGGTCACAGCCACGCCCTCGCGAATGGTGGCGCCGCGATTGCGCGCCCCCTTCGCCAGCGCCATGGTGGTGTCCACCGGGGAGAGTTGGCCGTCGCGGACCACCAGCAGCGCGCCCACCAGATCGTCGGTCCGCACCAGCGGCCAGCGCTCGGACAACTCGTCGAGGTCCAACACTCGGGTCTCGACACCCACCATGGTTCCCATCGAGGCGCCGCGCAGCACCTCCTCCCAGCGCTCGGCGTTGTCGGCGACGGTGATCGACCCCTCCGTGCGGTAGCCGGGCGACTGGCCGGTCTCCTCCTCGAGCTGCTCGAACAGGCGGGCCGAGTAGGTGGCGAGTTCGGTGAGGCTGTAGGTGGAGCGGAGTTGGGTGACCAGCCCCGCGGCGTGCCAGGTCGTGCCGCAGGTGAGACTGCCCTGCTCGAGGACCAGAACGTCGCTGATGCCGCGCCGCGCCAAGTGGTAGGCCGTGCTGCAGCCGATCACGCCACCGCCGACGATGACCACCTGCGCCCGGTCGGGAAGACCCTCCGCTGCGCTCACCGGGTCATTGTGACAGGTCCCGAGCAGCGCCGGATGTCACGAGCCCATCGGGAACCCTCCGCGTGGGGCGCGCGGCCTTCCGGCGGTGAATCGCTCGGCAGCGACAGCGACCGCCGGCGACGCCAACCACGGGTATGGGCGGCTTCGAGGAGATCGAGCCGGCGACGCCAACCACGGGTATGGGGGGCTTCGAGGAGATCGAGCCGGCGACGCCAACCACGGGTATGGGGGGCTTCGAGGAGATCGAGCCGGCGACGCCCTGCCGGTCGCCCGGCGCGCGGTCGAGGCCCCGGTCGTCGGTCGCAGCGCAACCGGTCGCGTAGGCTTCGGGCGGTCGGCACGGCACGGGTGCGAGGCGATGGAGACAGCAACGACGACGGAGAGCCCCGAACTCGGGGCCGAAGCCCCGCCCGCGCTGGGCGCGCCCGGCGACCGCCGCGCCTCCCGGGCGAGGCTGATCGGTCCGCCGGCGGTCGTGGCGGCCGGGGTGATCGGAGTCTGGTACCTGTTCACCTACTTCGTGCTGGACCGGGACCAGCAGTTCTTCCTGCCCCCGCTGCATCGGGTCATCGATGTCGGGTTCCTGACCTGGGACAACCTCGAGCAGGTGCTGCTGGGGCTGTGGCGCACCACCCAGGTCACGCTGGTGGGCCTCGCGCTGGCCATCGTCGGGGGCATGACCGTCGCCGTGATCATGAGCCAGGCCCGCTGGATCGAGCGCAGCGTCTTCCCGTACGCGGTGGCGGTGCAGGCCGTTCCCATCGTGGCGATCAGCCCGCTCATCGGCCTGTGGTGGGGGTGGGACTTCCAGAGCCAGGTTGTCGTCACGATCATCATCTCGATCTTCCCGATCATCACCAACACGCTCTTCGGTCTTCGCTCGGTCGAACCGAGCATGCACGACCTGTTCACGCTGCATCATGCGAGTCGCTTGACCCGTTTCCGCAAGCTCCAGTTGCCCGCCGCCCTGCCCGCCATCTTCACCGGGTTCCGCATCTCGGCCGGTCTGGCCGTGGTCGGCGCCATCGTGGGCGAGTTCTTCTTCAAGGGCGGCAGTTACGGCTCCGAGGGACTCGGCCAGTTGCTGTTCCTGTTCCAGAACCAGCTCTCAGGATCGAAGCTGGTGGCCGGGATCGTGTTCAGCTCACTGCTCGGGGTGGTGCTCTTCTGGTTCTTCGGCTGGGTCGGACGGCGCCTCACCGATCACTGGTACTCGGCCTGAACCACCGGCCCGCCTGAGCCATGGGTCCGCTCGGGCCACGGGGGCTGAGCGGCTCCGCGGCGCCGACGGGTGGTTCCGCCGCCGGAGTCGGCCCGGAATCGAAGCCGCCCCGGAGCACCGGCAGCCGGGCGAATCGCGGTCACGCCGGTCTGTCGTGTCAGCGACGCACTCCGCGGCCACCAACGAGACCGGATTTGACTACCCTGATGCCCGGTCTGACCGCACCGGAGCGAAGATCTCGCAAGCGTTCACAATGGAGGAGACAATCCGATGACCAAACGTGTCCTGATCGCACTCGCCACAGCGCTGGCTGTCGTGGCGGCAGCATGCGCGGCTGACGACTCGGCCACCGAGGCTGCCGACGCAGCCGCGGCCGAGGCTCGTGCCGCTCAAGCGGCCGCCGAGGCGGCTCTGTCCGACGCCGGGGCTGCCGCTTCGGCCGCACAGAGCGCCCAGGCGGACGCCGGCACCGGCATCGCCGACGCTGCGGTAGCCACAGCCGACGCCGCAGCCGCCGCAGCCGACGCAGCCGCAGCCGCAGCCGCAGCCGACGCGGCACTGGCCGCAGCCGAGGCGGCACAGGCCGGAGCCGACCTGGCCCAGGCGACCGCCGAAGGCAACGTCGAAGCCATGGCCGCGGCCGAAGACGCGTTGGCACGTGCCCAGGCGGCCGCCGACGAGGCGCTGTCGGAAGCCGCGGCAGCGCAGCAAGAGGCAGCAGCCGCGCAGGCCGAGGCCGACGACGCCCGAGCCGCCGCCGAGGCGGCACAGGCCGCCCAGGCATCCGCCGAGGCGGCGCGCGCCGAGGCCGAGGCCGAAGCCGCAGCATCCGCCGAGTCCGCCGAGTCCGCGATGGCAGGGGTCCAGCTCACCGACGTGTGCCCGAACCCGCTGATCATCCAGACGGACTGGTTCCCCGAGCCCGAGCACGCCCACACGTACCAGATGATCGGCACCGACGGTGTCGTGGACGCCGAGAACGGCACCTACTCCGGCGAGCTGCACGACACGGGACTCACCGTCGAGATCCGCGCCGGCGGCCCCTACATCGGCTTCTCGCCGCCGACGGCGCAGTTCTACGCCGACGACGACATCTTCATGGCCTACGTCGACACCGCGGCAGCCATCCGGAGCTACGGCCAGACCCCGGTCACCGCCGTGTTCACCAGCTTCGAGGTGGGTCCGCAGATCCTCATGTGGGATCCCGACGACTACGACTTCGAGACGTTCGAGGACATCGGGAACTCCGGGGCCACGGTGCTGTACTTCCAGGGTGCCACCTACATGGACTACCTGGTCGCCAACGGCGTCATCGACGCCGCGAACGTCGACGGCTCCTACGACGGCTCGCCGACCCGGTTCGTCGCCGAGGACGGACTCGTGCAGCAGGGCTTCGCCACCAACGAGCCCTTCCGCTACGAGAACGAGATCGCCAACTGGCTCAAGCCGGTGGACTTCCTGCTGATCCACGACGCCGGTGTCGAGCTCTACCAGTCGGCGGTCTCGGTGCGGTCCGGCGACGTCGAGCGCTACCGCGAGTGCCTGGAGCTGATCGTGCCGATCATGCAGCAGGATCTGGTCGACTACTTCAACGACCCGCAGCCGGTCAACGACAAGCTCGACGACATCGTCAAGGAGTTGGACAGCTTCTGGACGTCGTCCAAGGAGACGCACGCCGCGGCCACCGTGGCCATGCGAGACCTCGGGCTGGTGACCGACGGCGGCAACGGCTTCGTCGGCGACATGAACGGGGACCGCATCCAGGGTCTGATCGACATCCTGACGCCGATCTTCACCGATCAGGGCGTCGAGAGCTTCGACCCGAACGTCACGCCCGACGACGTCTACACCAACGAGTTCCTGGATCCCTCCATCAGCCTCGGCTTCTAGCCGTCGCGGGCGGGAGTCCGACCGGCACGTGATCCAGCGACGCGGCCCGGCACCGGAGACACCCCCGGTGCCGGGCCGCTCCCCACCCGACACCGCAACCACGTCCAACGCGACCCCGACCGGGTGGCAGCGGCTCTGGCGGCGGCTGAGGACGATCAGCCTTCCTCTGCTGTTCAGCGTGGCGATGGTGGGCCTGTGGTACCTGCTCTCGTACGTGATGCTGGCCGATGACCGCCAGTTCCTGCTCCCACCGCTGCATGAAGTGTGGAACGCCGCGATCGGCGACGGCGACGTGCGCGGCGAGTTGCTCGACGGCCTGCGGGTCACCGCCAAGGAGTCGTTCACGGGCCTGGCCATCGCCGCGGGCTGCGGGATGCTGTTCGCCGTGGCGATGAACCTGCGGCGCTGGGTGGAGCACTCCTTCTTCCCCTGGGCGGTCGTCCTGCAGACGATCCCCATCCTGGCGCTCGTGCCGCTCATCGGCGGGCTGTTCGGCTTCGATTTCCAGGCACGGGTGATCGTCACGGTGCTGATCGCCCTGTTCCCGATCATCACCAACACGCTGTTCGGTCTGCAGTCCGCCGAGGGCAACCTGCACGAGTTGCTGACCCTGCACAAGGCCTCCCGCTCGACCCGATTCCGGAAGCTGGAGTTCCCGGCCTCACTGCCCGCAACCTTCGCCGGGCTGCGCATCGCCGCGGGACTGTCGGTGATCGGCGCCATCGTCGGGGAGTTCTTCTTCGGCCGCGGCGAGAAGGGCATCGGGGTGCTGATCGACAAGTACCGCGGCCAAGCCGCCACCAAGGAGTTGATCGCGGCTCTGATCGTTTCCTCGCTGCTGGGGATCCTGGTGTTCTGGGCGTTCAGCTGGCTGGGACGCATCAGCACGCAGCGCTGGCACGCATCCGCCGACGAAGCAGGAGTCTGAGAGCATCCCGGTTCCCTCGGCGGCCGTCAGGGCGACCATGCCGCGCCGCAGCCGGACCGGAACCCCGAAGACGCCGCGACGATCCTCGCCGCCCGCGCCGGGGCCACTGCTCCCGGCGGCGAGCCGCGCCTGGTGTCTCCCCGGTCGATGAGTCGAGGTGGAATCGGACCGATGATGACGATGACGGCTGCGACACGGGCGGCGGCAGGGATGATCCTGCTCGTACTCGTCGCGGGTGCGTGCACCGTGAACATCGACGTGGATCCTGGCGTCGACCTCGACTCGGGTGGCGGGACGGACAGCTCGGTCGGCGGACTCCTGGATTCGGTTCTCGGACCGGACGCCCTCGGATCCGATAGCAGCGAAGCCGGGACCTCCACGGCGGCGCGTGACACGGTTCCGGCGATCCGGGTGCCGAACCGTGGCGACGAATCACCGGTCATCCTGATCAACCCGCCGCCGACGGCGACAACCGACCCCGGGTTGGGCGACGCGGCGGCCGGGGGAGGTTCCGCGGCCGCCGCCGGGGACGGCGAATCCGCCACTACCGGCGACGGCACGGCGACCACGACCACCGCCGAGGGGGCGCCGGAGGGCACGACCACCGGCGACGGCGGCGGGTCGCCGAGCGGCGAGGAGTCGCCCGCCGACGAGGCGTCAGCACCCACCACCGCAGCCGCCGACAGGGCTCCGTCCGGCGAGGACCTGCCTGGCGAGCCCTACGAGTACGGACCCGATGAGGGCACCTCGCTGGCGGTGGTGGGCGTCGACTTCGACGACGTGTTGAACGTGCGCGACGTGCCGTTCGGGGAGATCATCGCCACGCTCGACTACGAGCACCCCATCGCCTACCTCCTAGGGGTCCGGGAGATGCCCGCCGGCGAGCCCATCGCCTGGTTCGACTCGTGGGACGGGGCGATCGTGGCCACCGGTCGCACCCGGAAGCTGCCGACCACCGTGTGGCACGAGGTGCAGGTGGCCGGAGTCACGGGCTGGGCGAGCGGGGCCTACCTGGCGCCGATCGGCCTCAGCGAGGACGTCACGGCGCACATCATCGATCGCTTCGGTGAGCAACCCGAGGTCGACACGCTGGCTGATCTGGCGCTGCTCGTGGGCGAGTCGTTCGCCTCGGTGGAGCCGCCGTCACGTGTCGTCATCACCCTGGCGCCGGGCGTCTTCGAGGCCATCGGCGAGGTGACCGTCGACGTTCTGGGCCTCGGCGACGACTCGCTGCTGGGCTACCGGCTGCACATCGCCGCCGACGCCGGCGGGGACTGGATGTTCGGCGACCCGGGCCCGTTCACCTTCCGCAGCGTCCGTCGCACGATCCTCTGCCACAGCCACCGAGGCGTCACAGCCGACGGCCTCTGCGTCTGATCCCGAACGAACGTGACACGTCGGACGGCGTGGCGGGCGAAGGATGTTCATCACCGGCCATTGGCACCAGTCAATGCCCGACGCCCAATACCGCCGCCAACGCCTCCGAGAAGCAGGCCGAGCCCTGCCTCTGTGAGTCGGTCGAGTAGCCGGGAGCAGTCACTGCCGGCCGCGCTCCAACACGTTCACACTTCTAACTGTTAGTGCTGCCAGTTCGGCGCCGACGATACCAAACTATTTTAGTCTTGGATCTCTACCAGTGCTAGACTAAAACTCCTGGCGACATTCTCGATCGCAGATGAGGTGTCCGATGCGCTCGCCCGGATCGAGGCCGGCGAGTCGCCACAGAATCTCGAATCCGAGACTCTGGAGTTCAAGTCGGACCACGGTGACCCCAAGAAGACTCTCGGTGACCTCGTCAACGCTGCAACTTGTCTGGCGAATGGCCTGGGCGGGACTGTGGTTGTGGGCGTGGAGAACGCAGTGGCGGGTCCCGATGCGTTCACGGGAACGACCGCTGATCTCTTGGAGGTCCGGCGCTACATCTTCGACACTGCAGATCCGGGGCTTACTGTCTCGGTCGCCGAGCACACCCACAGGGATCAGAGACTGCTCGTGATCGGGGTTCCGATCAGCGCGACTGTCCATGCTGTGGCATGGAAGGTCACACGCCGGATCGGGCGGAGTTGTCTCCCGCTCGCGCCCGTCCGGGTCGCGGCGCTTCATGCTGAACGCGAGGGCCGCGATCCTTCCGATGCGCTCAGCGGACGATCAGTCGAAGACCTCGATCCGGTGGCAGTAGGGCTCGTCCGCCGCTATCTGCGCCGGCTCACCGGCGATCGCGTGAGGTGGGCCGAACTGTCCGGTCCGGAGCTTTGTCAGACGATGGGCGTCGCGACCAGCGATGGCGAACTGCGAGTCGCCGGCGAGCAACTCTTTTGCGCGTCGGACGGGGAGATCGTCTCTTACCAGCACCGAAGCAGCGCTGGGAGCCCTCCGGACGCGAGCCATCGGTTCAACCCGCCTCTGATCGTGGCCTTCAACGGCACCCTCGAACACATCGCTGCCAGGAATCGTTGGGAGCCGCTGCTGCGACCCGATGGTCAACAGCTCGAACTCCGGCGCTACCCCGAGGACGCGGTCCGGGAGGCCCTCGCCAACGCGTTCGTGCATCGGCGACTCGACCTCACTGATCCCATCCACGTCGAGCACCTCGACGACTCTCTGTCCATCACCTCCATGGGCCCCCTCGTAACCGGGGTGACGGTCGAGAACATCTTGACGACCCCATCACGACCACGAAATCGACTCTTGGCCCGGGCTTTTTGCAGTCTGGGGCTGATCGAGGAACTCGGCACCGGGATCTCCAGGATGTACCGGTCGATGCTGCATCTCGGCAAGGAGCCACCCTTGTTCGTCGGCACGGCGAATTCAGTCCGCGTGTCACTCACGGGTGGACCAGCAGAGATGGCATTCGCGCGCCTTGTCTCCTCGCTGGACGATTTGAGCCGCAGCGATGTCGAGGTGCTGCTGGTACTACGGCATCTCTGCACTAACAGCAGCGCGTCTCCCTCTGAGCTGGCGCCGGTGCTCCAGCGTTCGCCGGCCGAGGCGGCACACACGCTCGAGCGGATGGCGGCTGCCTCGTCTCCGCTCATCGAACGTGCCAGCGGATCAGCCGGTGGCGCGCGGGCTCGCTACCGACTGTCCAAGGGGGCGATCGCTGGGCTCACCACAGCGGTGACGTATCGTCGTCACAGCAGCAGTGAGATCGAGCGAGCGGTCCTGGCACACCTCGTGGAGCACGGGCGGATCACGAACCGGGTTGTCCGCTCTCTCTTCGGCGTCAGCACCCCGAGGGCATCCGTGATCCTTCGCGAACTTGTCAACACGGGCCTTCTCGAACGGACCAGCGAGGTGTCACGAGGACCGGCTGTGGTATACGGCCCAGGGCCGCTGTTACCGTCTTGAATCCAGTCGAATAGTGTCTGTCCGTTGGTCCAGGCACTTCTCATCCCAGAGTATGGGCTCAGTTGTTCACAGGGTTTGGTGCAGATTTTCACAGTTCTAGCTTTGTGCAGATTTTCGATGAAGGCTAAAACTCGTATTAGCTCTCGAACAACTCGGGCGCACTGCCGGGCTGCAGTCACGACGATGGCCACGGAAGCTCCGGTTCCGGAACAGTCTCCGGTCAGCCCGCCAGTTCGCGGGACCTGCTCGGCGAGGTGCGGGAGGGTGAGGCGCCGGGCTCGGCACGGTGTTCATCTCCGAGCGCTACAACCGCAACGAGGCGGCGACGCTGTGCGGCGCGGCGGCCGCAGCTTCGGATCATCTTCGTACGCGACCAACGGCAACGCTGGGGAAGCTGCGCTCCGGGCGGCACGCTTCGCTTCAACTGGCGGGCCATGATGCTCAAGCCCGCCCTCATCGAGTACACCGTCGTCCACGAACTCACCCACCTCACGCACAACAACTCGCGCGACTTCTGGGCGCTCGTCGCCGGAGCAATGCCCGACGCCCAACACCGCCGCCAACGCCTCCGAGAAGCCGGGCACGACCTTCCGCTCCAAGGCCGAAACCTCCGGTCGGCGACAGACCCGTGCCCGACCGACCTACTAATTTCCTCGGCACGTGCGGCGCCCGGACGATCGCCACAACGCCGTATTGGGCGAACACTTGATAGATTCACACTTCTAACTGTAAACTGTGTGAATACTGCAGTTGAGCCATCGTCCTCTGACCGCCTCGGACGCAGACGGCGACCTATTCGCCGACCGGGTTGACGCACTCGCATCGGTTGAGCGTGCCCTCGACCTCGGGCTCAACGTTTATGTCGCCGGTCCAAGCGGCAGTGGGAGGACCTCGTTCCTTCGTCGGATTGAGGCGGGGCGGGAGTCGACCGCCTTCGTCAATCTGGCTCGCGTGACCAGTCTCGACGGTCTGATCGGAAGGCTCGCAGCGACGCTCGACCCGGCGACTAATAGTAGTTCAATGTCTTCCCAGTTCTTTCCAGCACTTGAGGACAAGAGACGCGCCGTGCTCAAAGAGCAGGGTGCTGATCAACTCGGAGTTCTTCGCAAGGCGGTTGCTACCGCCGACGCCTCGGGATGCACGATGCTTCTCGACAACGTCGGCGCAGGACTCCTTGTGGAATTCTTTGGACGACAACGGGACGAACTCTGGGAAGTTCCGCTCCGGTGGGTGGTCGTCGGTGACGCGTCGGCGCTTGAAGCACCGGCTGACACGTTCTTCGACACGTTCTTGACGCTCGAGCCGTTCGGGCCGGACGTGATGCGGGATCTGCTGGTACGGCGAGCGCGACACACCAGTCCCGAGCAGCAGAAGCTGATGCAGCAGGTCGCGAACACTCTCCCGACAGTGCTGGGCTCCGCGACACCCCGTCGGGTGATCTCCACAGCGCGTGCGGTCATACTTGACCCCGACCCCGAGTCACACCTGAAGCACCTTCGCGAGCAGGAGTACTCGCGTCTCAAACTCTCGGCCACCGCTCGACTGGTTCTCGACGCCCTCTACGCGTGCGGCCCAGCGCATGCCGGTAACGAACAACTCCTCAAGCAGGTGGGCACGACAAGGAGCCGTGTCGTGCAGGTTCTCAAGGAGCTCGAGGAAGTCGGGCTCGTCCGCTCGTTCCGAGCGGGTAAACGGAAGCTCTACGCCCCCGCCCCCGGCGACAGTCGTCCACGCGGTGCGGCTGCCGGCACGGAAACGCGGACCACCGAAGCGACGGCCGAGGCACGACGTTGAGCGCCGATCTTCTCGCGCACCTCGCTGGCAGATACGCCTTCGACGGTACTCCGATGCCCCACGATCTCGGGGCGTATCACGTGCCGTTCGACCTGATGCTCGGGCGCGATCATGTTGAGGCCCGGCTTCAGTCCGCGGCCGTGGGCGGCGAGCGTGTCGCTCTGATCGCTGACAGCGGAACTGGGAAATCGAGCGTGGTCCGGTACGTGCTTGGGCCTGACGCACCTGATGTTGCCCCCGTTCTCGTGCCCGTGAACGCGCTCGGTGAGGGTGCCGGCACACCCGATCGGGTTGCAGACGAGATTCTCGCCCTTTTCGGACGTTACGCCCGACAAGTGACGACAGAAGCAGTCACCGGCTCGAGCAGGCGCGTGACCGAGGCGCGCCGGCAGTCAGACGGCATCGGACTCGATCTCCACTGGCTCCGAGTAGGAAGAGCCAAGGAAGTGGAGCGCCAGACAGCGACGGACTCGCTGATCACCCTCAGGGAGAAATCGGAAGCCATTGATCTGACACTGCGCGGGATTCCCCAAGACGGCCTACAACCCGTGGTGGTCTTTGATGATTCGGATCGGTGGCTCGCTGGGGGCGGGCGGGAGATGGTTCCCCAATTCTTCCGCGAGGTGGTGCGCTGGTTAACCGACTTCCCCACCTCAGTCGTAGTCGCCACACATACGCGCTACCTAGAGCCGGATGGGGGGCGTGCTGCAAACTTGCTGGAGTTCTTGGATACACGCATTGAAGTTCCTCGCGTGCCCAGCGCGGACATGCTCGGACGGGTCCTCGAACGTCGCATCACCCGCAATACGGAGGAGACGCCGCACAGCGATGCAGTCCTGTCAGACGTCGTGTCGGATCAGGCAATTGAGGCGTTGTTCGACCACTACTCCCAGAATGTGCCGCTGCGACGGGCACTCCAAACGGCTCACATCGCTCTCGCCGACGCCGTAAGTGCTGGAGCACAGACGATTGACGCCAGTCACATCACCGCCGCGCAACAGGCATGACTGAGACCATGCCCGGGAGGAGACCGCGAGAATGACGACAGCTGAATTCCCCGAACTTGGCTTCTACGGGCTGGCGGGCCAGCCTGCCAGTTCCCGTGACGTGCTCACCGAGGTGCGAGATGGCGAGGCGCTGGGCCTCGGCACGGCGTTCATCTCCGAGCGCTACAACCGCAAGGAGGCAGCGGTGCTGTGCGGTGCGGCCGCGGCGGTCTCGGAGTCGATCACCATCGCCACCGGCGCCACGCACAACAACACCCGCCATCCCCTGCTGACCGCCGGCTTCGCCTACACGATGCAGAGCCTCAGCGGTGGACGGTTCGTGCTGGGCATCGGCAGGGGGATCCCCATCCTCCAGCAGTTGATGGGCATCCCCGAGATCACCACCGCCGAGATGGAGGACTTCGCCGGGATCATGCGGCGGCTCTTCCGGGGCGAGATGGTGCAGAACCACGACGGTCCGGCGGGCCGCTTCCCGCTCCTCCTCCTCGACCCGACTCTTGACGAGCACCTGCCGATGAACATCGCATGCTTCGGCGAGAACAGCCTGCGCCTCGGCGGCCGGTGCTTCGACGAGGTGATCCTGCACACGTACTTCGCGGATGAGACCGTGGTCCGATGCGTCGAGACGGTGAAGTCAGCCGCCGCCGAAGCCGGCCGGGATCCCGACGATGTGCGGGTCTGGTCGTGTCTGGCCACGATCTCCGACCTGATCCCCTATGAGAAGCGCCTGCGGGGAACCATCGGACGGCTGGCGAGCTACCTCCAGGCTTACGGGGAACTCCTCGTGCGGACGAACCGCTGGGATCCCGCCGTGCTGGAGAGGTTCGAAGCCGACGAGGTGGTTGCCAAGAACCGCTGGACCGCGCTGGACGCCACCGGCTCGACCGAGGTGCTCGAACACATCGCCACGATCATTCCCGACGAGTGGTTCGCCGCCAGCGCCACCGGGTCGCCGCAGCAGTGCGCCGAGGCCGTCCGCCACCAACTCCACCTGGGATGCGACGGCGTCATCATGCACGGCGCCACCCCGGCCGAACTCGCACCGGTCGTCGATGCCTACCGGGCGATCCGGCGATGAGCGCCGCCAACCACCTCCGGACGTTGTCGAGCCGGTCGGGCGAGAGCAGGAGCCGGTTGTGACCACCGCCGACTCCATCCCCACCCTCGAGGAGGTGTCGGCCGAGTGGCTGAGCGAGGTGCTGCGCGGGGCCGGCCACACCGACGCCGAGGTACTCGGCTTCAGCCACGCCCCCGTCGGCACCGGCCAGTTCGGCAACAGTGTGCGCTTCGCGCTCACCTACGCCCGGCCACGGCCCGAGTACCCGGCCACGATCGTCGGGAAGTTCCCGTCCACCGACGAGATGACCCGGAACATGGCCGTCGTCGTGCGCGCCTACTCCCGGGAGGTCGGCTTCTACAACCGTCTGCAGTCGCGGCTGCGGATCCCCACGCCGCTCTGCTATCACGCGGCCGTCGGGGGCCACGGCCCGGAATTCGTGCTCCTGCTGGAGGACATGCACCCGGCTGTCCAGGGTGACCAGATCGCCGGCTGCGACCCGTCGCTGGCCCGCCGGATCGTGCTGGCGCTGGTGGGGCTCCATGGCCCGACCTGGCGCGACGGGGCACTCGCCGACGCCGATTGGCTGAACTTCGACGACCCGGCGGAGGTGCACAACGCAGTCCAGGCGTTCTTCCGGGGCGTGCTTCCCGAATTCCTCGACAGGCACCACGACGAACTCTCCGCGGAGCAGAAGGACCTGTTCCGGCGCCTCGCCGACAGCTCGGGCTTCCCCATCAGCCCACCGGTCGGCGAGGTGTTCTGCGCCATCCACCAGGACTACCGGCTCGACAACCTGCTCCTGGACACGACACGAACCCCGGCAGCGGTCAGCACCGTGGACTGGCAGTCACTGGCGGTCGGCCACCCCGTCACCGACGTCTCGTACTTCCTGGGTGGCAACCTGCGGAGCGAGCACCGCCGCGCCACCGAGGACCGCATCGTGCGCGACTACTTCGAGGCGCTCTGCGATTTCGGGGCGGCGGGCCTCGGTTGGTCCGAATGCTGGGAGGCGTACCGCCGGGCATCCCTCTTCGGCTTGGCGACCGTCGTCTTCGCGTCCATGGGGGTCGAGCGCACCGAGCGCGGCGACAGGCTGCTGGCCACGATGGCGCGCCGGCACACCACCCATGCTCTCGACATGAGAGCGGTGGAGTTCCTGGACTGAGCCGCCACGAGACCGAGTCGGAACCTGGGAACCCACCGGGGAGTCCACGGCGAACGCCTCCACCGGTCAGCACTGGGTTCCGGCCTGCGCCGGAACGACGAACCCGCTCAGGCGCGCGCTATTCGACAGCCCTTTCGAGAGCTTGGCGCTGTGTGTCGCCGGCGATCGTGACCCATTCACTCCAGGAGCCGTCGTAGACCGACACGCCATCGCCGAGTCCGGCCACTTCGTAGGCGAGGGCTGTGCCACAGGCGCCCACCCCGCCCCGGCAGTACAGGATCGTGCGGAGTGCCGGGTCGGCGGCGGCCAGGATCGTCTCGCGGCAGTGTTCCGGTGAGCGCATGAGACCGTCGTCGTCGAGGAACTCGATGCCGGGCAGGTAGGCGCTGCCGGGGATCATCGCCCCGTCCTCGACCCGCGCCGGCTCCATGCGACAGTCCACGAGGCCGACGGACGGGTCGTCGAGTGCGGCTGCCACGTCGAGGGGCGTGGCGTAGGCGGCCGAGCGTGGCCGGGCCGTGAAGTCGCCGCGGGGCCAGCGAGGCACCTCGGTGCTCAGCGGGCGCCCCTCGGCGACCCAGCGGCCGATGCCGCCGTCGAGCACCGCCACCGCGCCGTGGCCGTAGACCCGCAGCGCCCACCACAGGCGGGCCGCCACGGTGACGTGACCGTCGTCGTAGGTCACCACCGTGGTGCGGTCACCGATGCCGGCTGCGGCCATGGCCTCGGCGAACGCCTCAGGCTGGGCCAGCATCCCGGCGATGGGGTGGTCGGGATCGGCCCAGTGCGTGTCCCAGCGCAGGTGCACGGCACCGGGGATGTGGCCGGCGGCGTACTCGGCCTCGGGGTCCCGCATGTCGAACGGCTTCAGGTACCAGCGGCAGTCCACGACCCGCACGTCCTCGCGGGGATCCGGCGGCACCTCCCGGCCCGGCGCGCCGGGGGGCGCTCCCGGCGGCGCCTCATCGTCGGGATTCGAAGCAGTCGGACCTCCGCCGGCCCGCAGGCGCCTCGCCAACCAAGCGGTGCTCACCAGGGGACCGGCCCCAGCCGGCGAACCGCCCCTCACGAGAACCCCTGAGACCCCGGCAAGACCCCAGCCCGCGAACCGCCCCTCACAAGAACCCCTGAGACCCCGGCAAGACCCCAGCCCGCGAACCGCCCCTCACAAGAACCCCTGAGACCCCGGGCCGCGAACCGCCCCTCACGAGAACCCCTGAGACCCCGGCAAGACGCCGGGCCGCGAACCGCCCCTCACGAGAACCCGTGAGACTCCGGCAAGACGCCGGGCCGGGCCGCTCCCCGCGGCGGTCACGACGCTTCGGCTCTCACGGCCGGCACCACTTCTGAGGCCAGCGCCTCCACCGCCCAGGTGGGGTCGGGTCCCAGCGTGTACCAAAGCAGCGGCATGGCCATCCCGGCGGCACCGAAGGGCATCAGGCGCTCGATCACCTCTTCAGTGTCGCCCGTCACGGCGAACGTGTCGATGAGCTGCCCGCTCACGGCCGCGGTACCGGCGACCATCCCATCCCGCCGCACGGCTTCTCGCACCGCCGCCACCGCCGCGGGGTCGGCGCCCGAGCGGTCGACCACCACGCCCTCCACCCGCGCCAGGTAGTAGGCCAGCACCTCGCACACCTCCCGGCGAGCGGCGGCCCGGTCACGATCCAGGCTGATGAGCACGTTGCCGGAGATGAGCACGTCGCCGGGATCGCGCCCCTCGACCCGCGCACCTTCGGCGATCCGCTCGGCGGCCCACGCCACGTACGCGGGGCTCATCAGAGCGCCCAACTGCACCCCGTCGGCCCAACGCCCGGCCGCGGTCAGCATCCGGGCGTTGACGGCGCCGACGTCCACGGGGACCGGTGCCGGGGATGCCAGGTCGAGCCGCAGATCGGCATCGGCATCGAACGTCTCCGGCTCGAACCCCACCGGCCCACCCGCCAGCAGCGACCGCATCGCCCGCACGGCCTCGACGGTGTTGCTGTACGGCAACCAGCCCTGCGGTTCACACCCGAAGGCCCGCATCGTCCATTCGCAGGCGCCGACACCGAACCGCACCCGCCCCGGCCCGATGTCGGCGAGCGTGGCGGCCTCCAGGGCAAGCAGCAGCGGATGCCGGGTAACAGGGTTGGCGACGCCGACACGCACCGTCACACGCCGGGTCCGGGCCAGGATCGCCGCCGCAACCGACGTCGCGGAGCGATGCAGCCGGCTCTCCGGAATCGACACCTCGTCATACCCCAACTCATCGGCCTGAACCCCTTGCGCCAGCGTCACAGCAGCCGGCTCCTCGTTCGACAGGGACAGCCCCACACCCGCAAACCGTGCAGACGCCGCGGTCATCGCACTGAGTCCGTTCGGCCGTGCCCGCGGTTGGGCCGCTCCTCCCTCAGTGCGCCGGCTGTCCCGTCGGGGTGTCGTCCCGGATCAGCACGACATCGGCTCGATCGAGCCCGTGGAACTCACGCAACCCTTCGTGTATCAGATCCTCGATGCCCTGCAAGGAATCGGAGACAGCGACGTACCCTTCCCCGTCCTCGGCCCACCAACTACCGCAATCCGGATCGTAATGAACTCGCACGGTGTGCATCGCTCAGCCTTCTCCCGGGTGTCGACGGCCCCACAGCAGTTCCACGATCTCGTCCTCGCTGAGACCGACTTCTCGTTCGAGGATATGCCTCAGAGCCCGGGGCGGCACGGTCACGCCCCGGTGGTACGCATACAGCAACGGAGGTCGCCCCGACGCGACCAGCCGGGAATGTGATCCCTTCGTCCGCTCGACCCGGTAGCCAAGTGACTGCAACAAGCGGAGCACCTCACCGCTCTTCTTCGACGGATACTTGACCACACAGCCATACTATTGATCTAATATCAACTTTCCATAGTTGTCATTATTGTTCATCTACAGGACTTGCAGCCAGCCCCGGGTGCAGCAGGTGGAGACGCCGGACGGAGGGTGCTCGCACCCGCTGGAATGACGACTACGGTGCAGTCCGCTTCGCCGGCCCGAGGGGTGAGTCGATGCAGCGACAGGGGATACCGGAGATTGAGACGGCTCTGAGCGCGCCCGACTTCCAGGACCACATGCACGACGTGTTCGCCGAACTCCGCGAGCGCGCACCGGTCTACTGGAGCCCCTCGCTCAACTACTGGCTGGTCACACGATTCGACCTCGTCGAGGAGGTGCTGCGCAATCCCGACGACTACTCCAGCCACGGCGCCGAGGGGGCCTACATCCGGCGCCTGCCCCCCGAGGTGATCGAGAGCCTCGCGGTCCTCCCCTACCACTTCGGTCAGCCGGGGCTGATCCATTCCGACGGTGCCAAGCACACGGCGCTGCGCCGAGCGGTCAACCCCCCGTTCACACCGGCGGCGCTCGCCCCGCTCGCCGCGGACATCCGCCGAGAGGCGGCGGCACTGCTCGGTCCGGCCGAGGGAACTGGGGCGCCATTCGATGTGGTCTCGACCCTCGCCGAACCGCTGCCCGTCAGGGTCATCGCCGGACTCCTGGGCGTCCCGGCCGATGCCCTCGACCGGTTCCCGGGCTGGTCGGTTCAGTTGGCGCGGTTCTTCACCGGGCCGCTCCCGGTTCCCGAGATCGCCCGCGACCTGGACGGCGCCCTCGTGGAGTGGCGGGCCTTCGTCGGCGACCTGATCGACCGGCGCAGCGCCGAGCCCGCCGGCGATTTCGTGAGCGTGGTCGCCGCCGCCGTCGACACCGGACGCATGGGTCGCCAGGACGGCATCGCCATCGTCGTGCACGCCTTGCAGGCCGGCCACGAAACGTCCACGAACCTCATGGCAACCGGCATCCACCTGCTGCTGGCGCATCCTGAGCAGCTCGAACTGGCCCGATCCTCAGCGCAGTGGCTGGAGTACGCCATCGAGGAGGTGCTGCGCTTCGAGGCACCCGCCCTCAACGGCCGGCGGACCGCGACGAGGGCACTGAAGCTGGGCGGCCGGCCGATCGAGGCCGGCGACACCGTGGTCGTCAACTTCGCCGCGGCGCACCGGGATCCGGCCCGGTACCCCGACCCCGGGCGGTTCGACATCACGCGGCGCCTCACCAAGGCCGACCACATGGGCTTCGGCCGCGGCCCGCACTTCTGCCTCGGAGCGTCCCTCGCCCGCCTGGAGGTCGCCATCGCCCTCGACGAGTTCCTGAGGAGGTTCCCCGGCGCCGCTCCGGTGAGCGACACCCCGCGCTGGAAGGCGCCCCGCGACCAGCGAGGCCTGGCCGAGTTGTGGGTCGAACCCGGTGGCGCGATGGCCGGGTCGAGCACCCTCGCCGCGGTGGCCGCGCGGGACGCCGCCGAACGGAGCACCGATGACTGCTGAGCGGGTCCCGGCCGGTCGCTACCGGCTCCGGATCGACGATGCCTGCATCAGTTCGGGTCAGTGCGTGCTCATCGATCCGGAGTTGTTCGGCTTCGGCGACGACGGCACCACCCGGGTGCTCACCGGCGAGGTTGCCGG
>JAPONU010000519.1 GCA_026713745.1 bacterium | reverse complement strand
TCCGGGTCGACTACTGAGGGTCGGATGGGCGGCCCGTGTCACACCGCTCCCGTACAGTTGGTGGACGTGCGGGAGATCTACCTCGACTACAACGCCTCGGCGCCGTTGGACCCGCGTGTGGTCGAGGAGATGCTCCCCGTCTTGACGACCGGCATCGGCAACGCCTCCTCCGCGCATCGATTCGGGCAGCGGCAGGCGGGGGCTGTCGAGTTGGCACGGGACCGGGTCGCGGCTCTCGTCGGCGGGACCCGATCGGGCGTGGTGTTCACCGCCGGGGCCACAGAGGCGAACAATCTGGCGCTGCGCGGTGCTGTCGAGGCAGCGGTGCCGGAGCGGAAGCGGCTGCTGATATCGGCGGTCGAGCATGCCTCCGTGCGCCGGACTGCACGCCGGCTGGCCGATGGTGGGCTGGCGAAGGTGGACGTGATCGGGGTGACGCCGGGCGGGTTCGTCGACCTCGACGTCCTCAACGAACTGCTGGGGCCCGATGTGCTGATGGTGTCGGTCATGGCGGCCAACAGCGAGACCGGTGTGTTGAACCCCGTGGCCGAGGTGGCCGAGCGGGTACACGCCGCCGGCGCCCTGTTGCACTGCGACGCAACGCAGCGGGTCGGTCGGCTGCCGTTCGACATGGCGGCGGTGGGTGCCGACCTCGTCTCGCTCAGTGGCCACAAGATCTGCGGTCCCGGCGGAGTGGGCGCACTGGTAGGCACGGCGACGACGCTGCGGCGGCTCGCTCCGGTCATCGAGGGCGGCGGCCACGAGCGGGGGCTGCGATCGGGTTCGCTCAACGTGGCCGGCATCGTCGGGCTGGGCGCGGCGGCCCGGATCGCCAACGACGAGCGCGCCACCGAGAGTGCCCGGGTGGGCGCGCTCCGCGACCGGCTGGTCACAACCATTCAGAGCAGGCTCGCCGGCGTCAGCCAGAACGGCGACACCACGCGGCGGCTCCCCAACACGGCCAATCTGCGCTGCGACGGAGCCGACGCGGAGGCCGTCATCGCCAACATGGACCCGGTCGCCGCCTCCGCGGGCAGTGCCTGCAGCACGGGCACGATCGAGCCGTCCGAGGTGCTCGTGGCGATGGGCCTGTCCCGCGAGGCGGCGTTCGAGTCGGTGCGTTTCAGCCTGGGTCGGTTCACGACCGAGGCTGACATCGAACCGGCCACCAGCAGGACGGTCGCAGCGGTGGACTACGTTCGCGCCATGCTCGCCGAGGGCACCTGAATGCGCCTGACCGAGGCCGCCGAGGCCACCTTCGCTCGCCACGAGACGTTCCACCCGCGGTACGGATGGTTCCGCAAGGCCTACGCCGCCGCAGCCGACGATCCGTTCGTCTTCGGCCGGCCCGACGCGCCGGTCATTCTCGGTGTGGGCAAGAACATGGTGCGGGCGATTCGCTTCTGGGGCCTGGCGGCGAAGCTCATCGTGGAGGATCCGGCCGCGGCGAACCGGCGCACGCCGAGCCTGATCCCCACCCGTATCGGCCACGCCCTGTTCGGCGAGTTGGGTTGGGATCGATACATGGAGGATCCCGGCACGCTCTGGCTCCTGCATTGGCTGCTGCTGGCGCCGCCGTCGCGGCTTCCCGTGTGGTGGCTGGCGTTCAACGAGTTCAGCGCCGTCGAGTTCACCGACGACGAATTGGAAGCGGCCGTCTCGGTGCAACTCGAAACGAGCACGTGGGGAGCCCCGCACCGGTCGTCCATCCACAAGGACATCACCGCCCTGCTCCGCACGTACGCACCACAGGAGCGATCGAACCGCCGGAGCATCGACGATGTCCTTGATTGCCCGCTGCGGGATCTGAACCTCATCGGCCGTTC
>JAPONU010000518.1 GCA_026713745.1 bacterium | reverse complement strand
GTGATGAGGGTCACCTTGCCCGACAGGTCGAACAGGCCGCCCACGTAGTCGGTGGGAACGGTGACGGCGACGGCGTCCGGATCACTCATGATTGCTCTCCTCGTGACGCGTCCGGCACGGGCCGCCCAACGCGCGGGCGGTGCCGCCGGACCATGGATTCCGGCCTCGGCCGGAATGACGGATTCGCACTTGGCCGATCGAGCGTCTCATCTCCCGCCGGTCACGCTTCGCCCGCAATGCGGGCGGCGCTGGGGTAGAAGGCGCCCACACCCCGGTAGGAGCTGCGGAACCTGCTCATGTGCCAGCGCCCCAGGTTGGGCACCACGAGCACGTCGCGATCGTCGCCGGTGAACACGGCGTTGGTGGGGGCCGCGATGATGGCGCCGCGCGGGTCCTGCGCCAGCACCTGCAGCCCCGTCTCGGCGTGCCAGACGAAGATGGCGTCGGGCCGGTAGCAGGAGACCACCAGCGACCCGTCGGTGGTCTCGACGATGCCGTCGGGCACCGCCAACCCCAGATCGCACAGCTCCCGCCGCGCCCCGGCCGATCCGTCGGCGGTGATCGGGATCTCGACGATGGCGCTGGGGTAGCTCTCCACGATCCACAGCCGCGAGCCGTCGGCGCTCACGGCGCAGCCGTTGGGGAAGTTGACCGACTCTGTGCTCCACACCTCGGCCTGCGCACCCGGGCGCTGCACCCAGACATGGCCGTTCTGCTCGCCCCAGCCGCCGGAGTCGGTGAGGTAGTAGTTGCCGCCGGCGTCGAAGGCCCCCCAGTTCGGCACGCCGAGGGACTGCTCGTCGTTGCCGGTGCAGAAGGCGCTCCTCTCGTTGCCGTCACCGCTGAAGCGCCACACCGTGCTGTGCACCAGGTCGATGGCGTAGATGTTGCCGTCGCCGTCGGCGGCCAGCCCCAGCATGAACCCGCCGGTGTTGGCGATCTCCCGGGGCGTGTCGTCGGGGTCGATGACGTAGATCTGGCCGGCCTCCCCTCCGCAGTAGACGGTGCCGTCGGGTGCCACGCAGATGCCCTCGGCGTGGTCGAGTCCTTCGGCGAAGGTCTCGACATCGGACAGCGGCACGATCGGTTCCATGATCTTCCTCCTTGGTCAGTCCCCGCCGAGAGTCTCGCGAGGGGGCTGGTGAACAATCGGCGGTCGGGACGGCAGAGCCGTGGATTCCGGCATTCGCCGGAAAGACGTGCAGGGGGCTCGCAGCATTACTCAGCGGGCTCGCTAGCGCGGCGAGCCGTCGAGATTGCGCTTGGTCTCGACGAGTTCCACGCGGTAGCCGTCGGGGTCGATCAGATAGATCGCCAGCGCGCCCTTGTTGGGCCCCACGGTGGGCGACACCGGCTCGCTCACCGCTTCCACGCCGGCCGCCTTCAGGCGCTCCCACAGCGGCTGGAGACCCTTCACGAACAGGCAGATGTGGGCGGTGCCCGGGTTGCCGTTGGACGGGTCGATTTCCTTGCGCTCGATGTTGCGGTACTCCAACAGTTCCAAGAACACCCCGACGTTGTCGTTGCGGAGCACCGCCGCGTGCATCTCGACAGTGGGGTAGCCCACCAGTTCGCGGAGGTACTCCTCGGTGCGAACCCAGCGGGCGAACATCTCGTAGCCGAGAAGTTCGTAGAAGGCGATGGACCGGTCGAGGTCGGCCACCGTGATCCCGGCGTGGGAGAAGCCGCAGACGACGCCTCCCTCGTCAGTGGCTGAAGCCGTCTCGGCCATGGTTGTCGTTGTCATCGCAGGGTCCTCCCGGAGTCGATGTCGAACAGATGAAGCCCGGTGCCGCCGATCTCCAGCGCCACCTCGTCGCCGGAGGCGAAGACCCGGTCCGACCGCACCCGCGCCACGAGCGTGTCGCGCGGCGGCGCATCGGGGTCCCCGGGGTCCACACCGGAGAAGTCGCCGACCAGATGGACGTAGGTCTCCGGCTCTACGAGCTCGGTGAAACGCACCCTGGCCCGGGGCAGGTCCCCCGAGGCCGTCGCCGGATCACGCAACAGCAGCGACTCGGGGCGGATGCCGGCCACCAGGGCCGTCTCCACCGGAGCGCCGGCGCACAAAGCGGCGGCGGCCTCGGGGATCGCCATCACACCGGCAGGACCGGAGTCCAGCGCCAAGCGGCCGGAGTCTCCGCCGGGTCGCAGCTCGGCCTTCAGCAGGTTCATCGAGGGGCTGCCGATGAAACCGGCCACGAACAGGTCCGCCGGCCGGTGATAGAGCTCCCCGGGCGTGCCGACCTGGCGCAGCTCGCCGTCGTTCAGCACGGCGACCCGCTGCCCCAGCGTCATGGCCTCGGTCTGGTCGTGGGTCACGAACACCGTCGTGACCCCCAAGGTGGTGTGGAGCTGGGCCAGCTCGCCGCGCATCTGTACCCGCAGCTTGGCGTCGAGATTGCTGAGCGGCTCGTCCAGCAGGAACACCTTGGGTTGGCGCACGATGGCGCGACCGATGGCGACCCGCTGGCGCTGGCCACCCGACAGCGACGCCGGACGGCGCTTGAGATGCTCGGTCAGCTCGAGCGTCCCGGCGACCTCGGTGACGCGCCGGCGGATCTCGGCGGTGTTCATCCGGGCCTGCCGCAGCGGGAAGGCGATGTTGGCGAAGACGGTCATGTGGGGGTACAGGGCGTAGTTCTGGAACACCATGGCAACGTCGCGGTCCCGGGGGTGCATCTGGTTCACCACCGAACCGTCCACGATGATCTCGCCGCTGGTGATGGCCTCCAGGCCGGCCAGCATCCGCAGCAGCGTCGACTTGCCGCAGCCCGACGGCCCGACCAGCACCACGAACTCGCCGTCGGCGATGTCGAGGCTGAGCGAGGTCACCGCCTCGGTGCCGTCGCCGTAGATCTTGGTGACGTCGCGAAAGGAGATCTCGGCCATGACGGGCGGTGCTAGAACGCCTTCACCGCGGTGAAGCCGGCGTCGATGACGATGTTGGTGCTGCTGATGTAGCCGGCGGCGTCCGAGGCCAGGAAGACGATCAGGTCGCCGACCTCCTCGACGGTGCCGACACGCCCCAGCGTGTTGGCGGCATTCACCCGGTCCATGAAGTTCTCGGCCTCGTCGACGTTCATGTCCTCGAGGTCCCGCGTCAGCATCGGGGTGTTGATCGTGCCCGGTGAGATGGCATTCACCCTGATGTTGTCCACGCCCACTTCCAGGGTGAGCGAGCGGGCCGCCGCCACCACCCCGGCCTTGGCCGCGGCGTACACCACACAGCCGGGCAGCGAGTGCGAGGCCTGCACCGAGGACGTGAAGATCATCGAGCCGCCCCCGCGGGCGCGCATCGGGGCGATGCTGTGCTGGGCACACAACAGCACGCCCTTGAGGTCCACGTCGAGGAGCAGATCCATGTCCTCTTCGCTCATCTGCTCGAGGTCGACGTAGCGCTCCACGCCGGCGTTGGCGTGCAGCACGTCGAGGCCGCCGTAGGTATCGACGGCGCGCTGCACCATCGCCTTGACGTCCGCGACGACCGACACGTCGCCGCCGTCGACGACCGCGGCGCCCCCTGCGGCGACGATCTGATCCACCGTGTCACCGGCCGCCCCGGTGTTGATGTCGTTGACCACCACCGACGCACCGGCCCCCGCGAGGGCGACGGCACTGCCGGTGCCGATGCCCGAGCCCGCCCCGGTCACGATGGCGACCTTGCCCGCCAGCACTCCTTGCGTCGTCATTTCGCGCTCCTCCCCTGCCTCATGCTCGTTCGTTCGACTTGCTTCGTCCATTCCGCCCGGCCCTCTCCGACCGATGCCCGGGCAACGATGCCGGTGGCGCTCCGGCGGCCTCTGAGAATGGTCGCCTACGGCGTCCCCCGGCATCCTCGCCCTCGCGCGCTCGCGTCATCCGCTCGACCCTTCAGCGCGCCCGCGGTCACGCCCTGCTGGAACTTCCGCTCCAGCACGAGATAGAGGATGAAGACCGGCACCGATCCAATGAGGGACGCGGCGGCGATCAACTCGTGCGGCGTGGCGTACTGGCCGATGAACTGGCTGATCCCCACCGGCAGCGTGTAGGTCTCGGCGTCCCGCAGCAGCACCAGGGCCAGGATGAAGTCGTTCCAGTTGGCCAGGAACAGCAGGATCGTCACCGTCACCACCGCAGGGCGCGCCACCGGCACGATCACCCGGAACAGGATCTTCCATTCCCTCGCCCCGTCGAGGCGCGCCGATTCCACCAACTCGCCGGGGATGCCGGCGAAGAAGCCCCGGAAGATGAGGATCGAGATGGGCAGCCCGAACGCCACGTACACCAGGCTCAGGCCGAACAGATCGTTGTAGAACCCCAGGTGGCGGGCCTCGATCAGCAGCGGCAGCACGAGGGCCGCCGGCGGGATCATGATGCCCAGCAGCAGCAGCGTGAACACCACGTCCGAACCCGGGAACCGCAGCCACGTGAAGGCGTGCGCCGCCAGCAACGCCACCACGATCGTGAGCAATACCGAGACGACCGTCACGAAGACGCTGTTGACGAAGTAGCCCCCGAGCCCGAACTCCCGCCAGGCGGTGATGTAGTTGCCCGGCACCCACTCGTCGGGCAGGAACTTCTGGTTGTAGACCTCCCGGCCGGTCTTGAGCGACAGTGCGCCGATCCAGGCCACCGGCAGCACGATGGTCACCGCGATGGCGACCGCCAGGATCGACAGCCCGGTCTTCGCCCACGCCGAGCGGAGGTCAAACAAGACGCTTCGCCAACCGGAAGCGGGCCACGCTGGCGATCACCGCCAGCACCACGATCACCACGGCGATGGCCGAGGCCACACCCATGATGCTGAAGCGGAAGCCCTGCTCGAACATATAGGTGGCCAGAACTTCGGAACTGCGGTTGGGGCCTCCCCTCGTCATCACGAACACCACGTCGAAGATCTTGAGACCTCCGATGACGTTCAGGAGCGCCACCACGCCCACGATGTGCCACATCGACGGGATGATCACCTGGAACACGGTTGCCGGTGTTCGCGCCCCGTCGAGTGCCGCCGCCTCCAGCATCGAGCGGTCGACGCCCTGCAGGCCGGCGTAGTACAGGATCATGTCGTAGCCCGCGAACTGCCAGACCGTCACCCCGATGATGGCCCACAGCACGAACCGCTCCTCGCCGAGGAAGAAGATGGGCTGGTCGGCGACGCCGAGCCACTGCAGGATCTGGTTCACGAACCCGAACGCGTCCAGGACCCGCTGCCACATGAGGCCGACGAGGACCGACGGAAGCAGGGCGGGCAGGAAGATGACACCCCGCAGCAGCCCAGTGCCGCGCACCCGGGTGGCGATCAGCAGGGCGACGCCGAAGCCGATGACGTTCAGGAACAGCGTCGTGAGGCCTGTGAACAGCAGCGTGTTGCGCAACGCTCGCCAGAAGATCTCGTCTCCGGCGATCGTGCGGTAGTTCTCGATGCCCAGCCACGAGATGTCGGCGATGTCGAAGCCGGTCCAGCGCGACAGCGACACCAGCCCCACCACCATGATGGGGACGGCGATGAGCCCCAGGAAGACGGCCAGACTCGGCGCCACCATGGCGACGCCGAGACTCGAGGCGTAGTTGCCACCGCGGCGGCGATCGGCGGCCCGCACGGCGCGCCGCGACAGGGTGGCCCCTGCCGACGGCGCCGCCGCGGTTGACAACTGTCCGTTGTGTGCCGGCTTAGCCGGCGTCAGCCAAGGATGCGACCACCTCGGCCGGCGAGGTGGAGCCGCTGAGCAGACCCTGGACGCCGTTCATCAGCGCGGTGTACACCGGGGTGGTGTAGATCGTGCGGTTGCGGACCGTGGCCTGCGCCGCGATGAGGTCGCGGTACAGGTCGCTGACGTCGGCCGGCAGATCGATGCCCCACGACGGGATGAAGTCGTTGGCCACCAGCACCGCCTCGCTGTCGGCGTTGGTGAGGTAGCGCATGAACTCGATGCCCAGGTCCACGTTCGCCGCATCCGACGGGATCGAGAACATCTCGGCCACGCCGCCGGTGGCGAATCCCTCGCCGCCGCCGGGCGACGGGAAGGGGAACAGGCCCCACTCGAAGCTGTCCTCCACCTGCGCGGCGATGCCGCCGGTGATGAAGTTGCCGACCGGGTAGAACATGGCCGCCTGCTGCGCCACGAACAACTCCAGCGCCCCCACGAAGGAGACCATGGAGTTGGCGCCCGGCGCGAACACACCGTTGTCGATGAGGTCGGCCAGGTTCTCCGCCGCGCCCAGGAACTCCGCATCGTCCCAGGAGGCTGCGCCGGCGTCGGCCTGCACGATGGCGGTGTTGGTCGGGTCGGTGTAGGCGAGCTGTGCGAAGAACAGGTCGGCGCCGGCCCACATGTCGTTCGTGCCCACGGCCACACCGAAGTAGCCCGCGTCGTCCAGCGCCGCAGCAACCGCCTTCAGGGCATCGGACGAGCGGGGCACCTCGAGGCCCAGTTCGGCGAAGATGTCCTTGTTGTAGGCGATCTGCAGCGAGTTCACGTCCAGGGGGATGGCGTAGGGCACGCCGTCCACGCTGGCGATTGAGGCGATCGGCGGGAAGAAAGCGGGGAAGCCGTCGGTGAACTCGCCCTCCAGTGAGGCGAGCGCGCCGCCGTTGACCAGGTCGGTGTACTCGCCGGTCCACGGCACCTGCGCCACGTCGGGTGGCTCGCCCGCGGCGATGGCCGCCCGCAGGTTCGTCATGTAGTCGGCGAAGGGCGTGTAGGTGCGCACGACGTCCACGTTCGGGAAGTCGGCCTCGAACTGCGCCTCGGCCTCCTCGTGCACCACCGGGTAGGCACCCTCGTTGTTCCACGACCAGAACTCAAGCGTGATGGACTCGGCTTCGGGTTCAGCAGCCATCGGCGCCGCAGCTGCGGCTTCCTCGGCCTGTTCTGCAGCCTCCCGCGCCGCCGCTGCTTCGACCTCGGCGGCCGCCGCGTCGTTGCGGGCGTCCTCTGCCGCGGCCTGAGCCTCAGCCAGAGCGTCCTCGGCCGCTTCAACCGCCGCCTGGTTGCCCGTGGCCGTGGCCTGTGCCAGTTCGGCTGCTGCGTGTGCCGCCTCGGCCGCTGCCTGCGCCGCCGCAGCCGCGGCAGCCGCAGACTGCGCCTCGCCCTGCGCCACACCTGCATCGGCGGAAGCCGCGCCGGCCGCGCTCATCGCGGCCGCAGTGGTGTCCGCACTCCCGTCGTCGCTCGCACACGCCGCAGCCAGCAGTGCCAGCGCGGCAACGAGCACCGAGGCGCGCGCGAACAGCCCGCGTCGATTCATTCTCATCCCCTTCTCCTTTCGTAGCCCCCCGGATAGAGGGATAGAGGTAGGCCGCGATTATGCCACAGGCTGCTCAGCTACTCCCAGAGCGGTCTGTGCCCGCACTGTGATGTGAGGAATGCATCCCCCTTGCTGGATGCCCAGTACGCCCAGGTCGTCAACTGATAGCGAGACCCGGCGCGTCCAAGGCGGCGCCGGTTCCGGGGCCGGCTCAGAGGTGCTTGCGCATCCAGTCCAGGGTGACCCGGTTGAACTCGTCGGGGCTCTCCATGCCCGACAGGTGTCCGGCGCCCTCGAAGATGTGGAAGTCGGACCCGGGCAGGGCGTCGTGGATCTCCTCGGAGCACTGGACGGGCAGGACCACGTCCATCTCCCCGACGGTCACGAGCACCGGGGCGGAGACCGCCTGCGCCTCGCCGCGCATGTCGTAGGAGAGGTTGGCCTCGATCTGGCCCAGCAGGCCGTCGTAGCTGGCGGCGTTTGCCCGCATGTGGTCGAGGATCTTCATCAACATCTCGAAGTTGCGGGACATGAAGCCGGGGCTCAGCAGCATCGGCATCGTGGCGGCGTAGTAGTGCTCCACGCCCCCGCTCGTGAGGTGCGCCTTCAGCAGGCCGAGGGAGAACTCGCTGAATCCGTGCGTCCCCAGCCATGAGGAGTGCACCTGCAGCGACAGCACCCGGCTGGGGGCGTCGGCCGCCATGCGCAGCCCGATGGCGCCGCCCAGCGACGAGCCCGACAGGTGCGCCGCCCCGATGCCCAGGGCGTCCATGAGGTCGAACGTGTCGCCGGCCATGCCCTCGACGCTGTAGGGCGGCGGTGTGGTCTCACTGCGCCCCACGCCCCGGCCGTCGAAGATCACGCAGCGCACCTCGGACTGGTAGGCGTTCACCTGCGGCATCCAGCGGGTGCCGTCGGCCCCTGTGCCCCGTATCAGCACCAGCGCCGGCAGCGACTCGTCGCCGTGGCTCTCGTAGTAGATGCTGGTCCCGTCGCTGACGGTGACATGCGGCATTGCTAACCCCCTTGGTTCGGTGTGACCGGCACCCGTGGCGCTTCGGCCCCCAGTACCGCTTCGACGACGCCCGCAACGCGCACGGCGATGTCCTCCCGCAGGCGCCCGGCCGTGAACTGCATGCCCACCGGCAGGCCGTCGGCGTCGAAACCCACCGGCACCGCCACCGTGGGCAGCCCCGTGATGTTCTGCGGCACCGTGAAGCCCATGACCACCTCCCGCAGCGCCCGCCGCTCGCCGTCGATGACCACCGTGTCGGGGTCGTCCACGGTGGGTGGGCCGACCGCCGAGATCGGTGTGAGCAGCACGTCCAGCGACTCGAAGACCCGATCGAACGCCCAGATGAACTCCAGGCGGCGGCGCCGGGACTCCAGGTACTCCCCCATCGACACCTCCGAGGCCATTTCGAGGCGGCCCCGGACATCGGCGCCGTAGGTGCCCGCACGCTGGGGGAACAGACCGAGTTGGCGGCTGTGGAAGTCGTAGGCCTCGGCCATCTGCAACGGAATGAAGGCGGCGAGCATGTCCTCCGCTGAAGGTGTGTCCACCTCCTCGAGAGTGGCGCCGGCGGCCCGCAGCGCCGCACAGGTGCGGTCGAACCCGGCGGTGGTCCCCTCACCCCAGGGGACGGGGCCCCGCAGAGCCGGCGCGATACCAACTCGCACGCCCGCCAACCCGTCGCCGAAGGATGCGGGGTCGGGCGCGGGCGGCAGTGGATCGGCCAATGTCGCCGCGTCGCCGACATGCGGGCCGCTCATCGCCGCCAGCATCGGCCACAGGTCGCCGACGCGGCCCGCCACCACGCCCGGCGTGTCCAGCGTGGCGGCCAGTGCCAAGCCGCCGGCCCGGCTGACCCGCCCCAGCGTGGGCTTGATGCCGGCCACGCCGCAGAACGTGGCGGGGATGCGCACCGACCCGCCGGTGTCACTCGCCACCGCGGCGGGCGCCATCCCCCAGGCGACCGCCGCCGCCGACCCGCCGCTGGAGCCGCCGGGCACCCTGTCGAGGTTCCACGGGTTGCGCGGGCTGGATCGGCCGGCGTGCTGGGACGTGATCCCCCAGCCGAACTCGTGCGAGCGGGTGACGCCCACGATCACCGCGCCGGCCGCCCGCAGCCGCCTCACCAACTCGGCATCGCTGCCGGCGACCCGCCCCGCCAGCACCTCCGAGCCGTAGTCGCCGACGGCGCCGGCCACGTCGAACAGCTCCTTGACGGCCACCGGCACGCCGTGCAGCGGGCCCCGTGACTCGCCGCGCCGCAACTCGGCGGTGCGCTCGGCCGCCTCGGCCGTCGCCGCCTCGGCGGTGACCTCGGCGAACGCCCCCAGCGCACCGTCGAGACGATCGATCCGCTCGAGAGCGGCCGCCAGCACCTCGGTCGGGTCGGTGTCACCGGCGGCGTACAACTCGCCGAGCCGCGCGATCGAGAGCCCAGAAACATCCATTGCGGCCACGTCAGTCACCGGCCGGGTCAGCGGGCGCGGCGAGGCCTCCGGGCATTGCAGGCACGGCAGGCACGGCGACGGCAGGCACGGCGACGGCAGGCACGGCGACGGCAGGAGCAGCAGGCATGGAAGGAACGGCGGGCATGGGAAGAGCAGGCGCGGCTGGCACGTCGGTCGCCGGGGTCAGCCCGTGGGGATGCCGGGGATCTCGGGCACCGACTGGTAGCCGGCCCGCTCCAGCGACGGCACCCCGCCCAGGACCCAGAGGATCACCATCTCCTCGGGGCCGATGGACCCGGCGGAGTGGGCGGTGTTGACCGGCACGAACACCACATCGCCCGGCCCGATGGCGTAGTACTTGTCGCCCACCCGGTGCCAGCCCCGCCCCGACATCACGATCACGACCTCCTCGGCGTCGGGATGCAGGTGGTGCTCGTGGGTCCCGCCACCGCCCGGGTACACGGTGCGCCCCACCATCACCTTCTCCGAACCCTGGCGGGCGTCGGACACCAGGGTGCGCACGTCGAGGTGGGCGAAGGCGGTGCCGGTCAGGTCGTCGAGCGGGGTGCTATCGGCCCGCGTGACGTACTCGGTGCGGTCGCTCTCGGCCATTGGCGGAGTATAGAACTATGATTTTGCCCAGCTAGGGGGCGCGAACGAGGGGAGAGGTGTGAAGGCTCGCAGCGGGGCAACGCCGGTTCAAAGCGGTGACCCTGCAGGCGACGGGGCGAGCGGCGGCACCGGGGCGACCGGCGGCGCTACGGCGAACCCCGTCACGAACGGCACCACCGGTGTGCGCACCTCACCGCTGACCGCCGAGGAGATCACCACCTTCTACACCAAGGGCTACCTCCGCCCCGGAAGGATCTTCAGCGACGAGCAGGTGGAGTTCCTGCGCGGCCTCGTCGGGCGTCTCACCCGCCAGGAGGAGGAGGCCGGCCGGCGCTACGACCTGCTGGACCCGGCCCTGTGGCCCGAGGTGGACAACGGCGACGGGGAGTCGGTCGACCGCGACGGCGCGGCGGCGGCCACTTCCCGCGACCCGGCGCAGAGCTTCGATTTCCTGTTCAACCTGTGGCTCACCGACGACGACTTCCGCGCAGCCGTCTTCAACCCCACGATGGCCCGCTGGGCCACGCAGCTGCTCGGCACCACAAGCGTGCGGCTGCTGGAGGACAACGCCCTCAACAAGTCACCCAGCCCGCACGAACTGCGCTGGCACCAGGACTACTCGTACTGGCCGCTCGCCCAGGCCAACGCCGTCACCGGCTGGGTGGCCCTCGACGGAACCACCGCCCACAACGGCGCCATGCGCATGGCCTGCGGCAGCCAGCACCTCGGCGAGCGGCTGCCGGTGGTCTTCGGCACCGGTGCCCCCTACCTGCGTGAGTCCCGCCCGGCGAGCGTCGGCGAGATCGGCGACCCCGAGGCGCTGGGCCTGCCGGTGGAGGTCGTGGAGCTGGCCCCCGGCGAGGTTTCGCTGCACTCGGCGCTTACCTGGCACGCCTCGGGTCCGAATCTCTCCGAGCGGGGGCGCCGTGCCATGGTGGTGCGCTACGTGGCCGACGGCACCATCTGGCTGGGCAGCCGGCGCTACGAGTACAACTACACCGACGAGGAGGTCGGCCTGGCCCCCGGAGACCCGATCGGGGGCCGCTACTTCCCCGTCATCCCCTTCTGAGACGCCCGAGTTCGCCGAGGGCCCCGAGAGGAACACCATGACCCACCACCAAACCACCGGCCCCGACGGCCTGCGGCGCTTCGACGCCGCCCGGGTGCTCCCCTGCGAGGACCACACCGTGCTGGCCGACGCCACAGTCGTGGTCCGCGACGACCTCATCGAATGGGTGGGCGCCCGGGCCGAGCTTCCGGCCGCCTACCGCGATCCACTGATTCCGGTGACCGACGCCGGGGAGGCCACGATCATCCCGGGCCTCGTGGACGGCCACATGCACATCAGCTTCGGCGAGCCGCGCACCGAGGAGGAGCTGTTCATCTACACCCCGGCGCCCTACCGCGCCATCCGGGCGGCCATCGACGCCGAGAAGGTGGTGCTCGCCGGTGTGACCGCCGCCTGCGACCCGGGCGGCCCCAACGGGGTGGCGCCGGCTGTCCGCGACGCAATCGACGGAGGCCTGATTCAGGGTCCGAGGTTCTCCGCCGCCGGCCGGCAGATCACCACGCAACTTGGCATCGGCGACACGCT
>JAPONU010000517.1 GCA_026713745.1 bacterium | reverse complement strand
GTGCCGTCGCCGTCGATGATGAAGAGGTAATACTCGCCGTCGACACTGGCCGGCGAGTTGTAGTGCCTGATGGCGGCCTCCCGGCCCTCGGCGTCGTAGAGGGCCAGAGCCTGCCGGACGTAGTCGATCGTCTCGGCCGGCCGGCGCGGCACGGCGACCGACGCCGATTCGGGGGCACCGTTGTCCGCTGTCGAGTCGCCTCCGGGCGAGAACAGGGCGACGAGGGCGATGACCAGTGCGGCCAGAGCAATCGCTGTCGCCGTCGCCCGGTGCCGGAGGATCCTCAGCATCTGTCTCTCGCACCGGGCCCTCCTCGCGGGCACCGGCGGCGAGCAGGTGCTTGACGAGATGCACGCCGACACTCAGCCACCGCACGGGCAGCGACGGTGAGAGGACCCCACGGGGGGCGGATGAATGATCGTGACGACGAGCGGATCATATGCCCTGACCAATGACGGACCCTGGTGATGGAATCGGCGAACCTCAAGGCGCTGGTCGCGCATTCTAGAGTCGACATATTCCGTCGTGACGCGCTGCAGCGCGCTCGACATAGTCTCAGGCGTGGGCCAACGGCTGCATGGCGCACGGAAAGGCGACGCGATGCCCGACGAGATTTTCGACGATCACTACGCCTCGCACTATGCGGCGCTCTATATCGATCACCCATCCTGGGAGCCGAAGCTGCAACACAACCGGGCTCTGCTCGGCGCGTTGCTGAAGCCTCTGGGCAATTGGCTGGACACCTGCTGCGGGCAGGGCTGGCACCTGGCGCAGTTCCCCCACCACAGGCGGATGGGCATCGACCGCAGCGCCGCCCAGCTGGATCGGGCGAGGCTGCTGAACCCCGGCGTTCCGTTCATCGAGGCCGACGTCGTCGAATACGAATTCCCGGACGGGCAGCGCTTCGACCTGGTGAGCAATTTTTGGTTTTCGTATTCCTATCTGAACGACGAGGATGCGATACGCGTGCTGGTGCAGAAGCTGGTCCGCTGGACCGCCCCGGGTGGAGCGCTCTACCTGGAGTTGGCCGTGCCGGAAATGTTGAAGTATTTCAACGAGAGCGAGTTCGCCGCGGAGACGGGCGCACGGGTCGTCCTGAAGTCACCGGACGCAGTGCGCTGGGAATTCCACGACTCCGGCGGGGTGCACCGGGTGATGAGCCCCCGGCTGGAGTTCTTCAGCGACCTCATCAGGCCGCACTTCGAGGACGTGAGCGACTCGACGGTCGTCCGGGCGGTGCGCCAACTCGTCGCCCGGAACCGCCGGGCGGACTGACGCCGGATCACCGTCCGGCCGCTCGCGCGGGCCGGCGGGTTCCACCCGCCCAGGCAGCGACCGCCGCAGCGTTGCGCCACGTTCCGGCTACCGGGCTGGCCGCCTTGAGAGACGACAGAGGCTGTGTGTATACTCACAGACGACAGAGGCTGTGTGCAGACCGACAGAGGCTGTGTGCAGACCGACAGAATCCCCCGAAGATTGAGGAGGGTTGCCATGAAGACGGCCACCGAACTGAAGGCCCAGGTCCTGACCAGGGCGGATGAAGACAGCGATTTCCGCGCCCACCTCGTCGCCGACCCGAGAGCCGCCATCGCCGACGAGACCGGCATGACCATCCCGGAGGGGTTCGACGTGGCGGTGCACGAGGACAGCGCCAATGTGGCCCATCTGGTGCTGCCGCCCTCGTCCGAACTCACCGAAGCCGACCTGGCGATGGCGGCCGG
>JAPONU010000516.1 GCA_026713745.1 bacterium | reverse complement strand
GCCGCGGCCACCGTCCGCTTGGCCACGGCAACCGCCTCTCGGCGCTCAGTCGGGCGTTGAGGATTCACGGGAGATATCGGCTCCAGTCGAGGCGACTCCTCGGAGGCATCCTGCGCCGCGGCACCGCCGCCGCCCTCTGCATCTTCCGGTCCCATCGGTCTCTCCCGTTCCGCACGGCCGGACCAAAATCGGCCCTGTGGGGGCCGAGCCTAACCCACCTGCCCCTGATGAAGTCGCAGTCATTCCACCGAAGACCGGAATCCATGCGTGGCTAGTTTTTGGTCGGCAGCACCGTCGGGGTTGGCTCAGGAATCCGTGCTCCACTGTCCGGCGGATCCGACTGCTCCTGCCGACGACTACCCGGCACACTTCTATGGCAGGGCCATCACGGCGCGACCCGAGCGGAGGGCGTGCACGATGCTGTAGGCCGTCACCTGCGAGGTCTTCGGGTTGTCCGGCGCGGCCCGCCCGGCCATCTCCACGGTCAGGACGCCCAAGCGGCCGGAGGCTTCGATCCTGCCGATGTTGCCGGTGGTGAGTGCGGGATCGGCGACGAGGTCCACCTGCGTGCGGTCAAGCCCCAGTCCGGCCAGGGCGATCGTCACGGCGAGGTTGGCGTTCTTGGGGTAGAGCCGCGCCGCCTCGTGGGCCGGCCCGGAGTGGATCACGGTCGGCTCCGACAGCGCCTCCAGCCGGAAGGCCCGCTCCGCAGGCGTGTCCAACCAGGCGTGGGGAGGCTTCGAGGAGGTGTAGCGAACCCAGTCGAGGCCGCCCTCCCGCAGAGCCATCAGCCCGTCGAGTCCGGCCGTGGCGCCGGCCGGTACCAGAATGCGACGACCGGCCCGGCGCGCCGCAGCGCACATCCGGTCCAGGAAGGCCTGATCGCCGAACGCACCGGTGGAGATGACCATCAGATCCGTCCCGCCGGCAAGCACCGCCTCGCCGTATTCCCGCACCGCCGGCTGGCCCGCGCACTCCGCCACGACGTCGGGGCCGGTCGCGAGAAGATCCTCGATCGACGCCACCACAGCCACGCCCGGCAGCGCCCGCCGGGCCGATTCCAGGTACCGGTCACGAACGAGCACCGCCGCCACGTCGACCTCGGAGGCGACGACCTGGCCGATCGCCCCGAAGCCGATGAGTCCGATCCGCCCGCTCACAAGACGATTGAAGCGCGCCAGAGCGTCTTTCGCCAGTTCAGCCCCCGGGGCTTGGCAGAGCCACCTGTTGCTCGCGCCCAGATCCGGGGTGACCCCAACACCTATTTCAGCGTCGTGGTCTGCGTGCTGCCGGCTGACCGATGGCCAATGGCTCGTCGGCCTCTTCGCTACCGTCGACGGGAGGCAGCCGCACGCCTCGACGTATCCCAACGACAAGGACCTTTACCTGCCTCGTATGGTCGGCGTCGATCAATCCACCGGTCGGATCCACACCGACGACCAGGGAAATCCGATCTATTCCGGCGGCGGCGTACTCATCCGGTGGAGCGAGATCAGGTATCTTGAATTCGTCCACCACGATGCAGGAGAAACCCAGCGTGCCCAGTAAGACAGAGAAGGCGACCGGCTCGATCTCGGGTTGGCGAGCGATTTTCTCGCGAGCAGCCGGGCATGTCACCACTCCTCGGCCAGTCGAGCGCCGAGTGATCGAGGGATACACGACGGACGTGCCGTACAGCGAGCTGCTTCCTGCGCCCACGGGCCCCGGCCTCGGTGTGCCCCTGCCGGACGATCTGCTGCGCCGCGAGGCGCCGCTCGGCGACGACGGTCAGAACGACTCGCCTGCGCCCGCCTGCCCCACGTGCGGCCGGCCGGTTCCATCAAGAGGCGTCTGACCCCGACCGGGAGATTGGCCCCGTGGCAGGGGACACCCATAGCGTGGTGGCCGCGCCGACGGACCCCGAGCGAGGAGTGATTCTCGTCGTCACAGCGATGTGGGGTTGAGCCAGGTGAGCACCCTGCGGTACTCGTACGACAGCGAGAGCGACTGTGGTTATATCCGGATCGGTCAGGGCGACGTGGCCCGAACCGAGTCACTCAGCACATCGCTCTATGTGGATCGGGACGGGTCGGACAACATCGTCGGCATCGAGGTGCTCACCGTTTCCGATCCGAACTGGGTTCCGCACGTCACGGACCTCCTCGCCGGAAGCGTCTCGGACGCGTCGCTCGTATCCGCCCGGTTGCGTGACATGGCGGCCACCAGCCACCAGGGGAGCGAGGCCGGCGGCTCGACCGCGACCGTCGATTCCCGGGCCGGAGGGAGCACCCGGGACACGCAAGTCGCCTGAGTGGGAGCGGCCGGCAGCGCACGGACGTGCCGGCCAGGCGAAGGCGGGTGCTCGGAGATTCCGGCATACCGCTGTCGTGGCACTCGAGTTCCCGGCCCGCCCCCGCCGCCGGCGTCAGCGGCTGAGGGATGCGTCCCTGACGGGGTTGACCTGCATGGCGGCGTTGTCGACGTCCTCGATCGCTAGCCAGGCGGTGATCACCCGGCTGGGCGCGAGCGGCCAGTCGGGCGCCAACTGACCCGTTTGGTGTCGCCGGGGAGCTTGGCGAACAGGTGGCTATGGCGCAGGATCACGCTGTCACCCAGCAGGTCCGCGACGACGTCGATGATGCAGTTGCCGGTCACGATGTCCCAGCATGCCCCGGCAACACTTTTGCCAGTTGACCACCTGGTAGTTGTCCCACCCGGCCGCCAGCGCCCGGAACAGCAGGTCGTCGATCTAGGCCCGAAGCTCGGCGATCTCGGCCGGCGAGAAAATGCCGATGGGAAACAGATGGCCCGCCTCGTTGTAGCGGCGAATCTGCCCGGGAGTGAGCACATGCGGCTCCTCGACTCCCAACGGGATGAACCGCAGATCACGATCCAACTCGGGAAGGCGTTGGTTCGATGCGTCATGACGGTGGGTGCCTGTGCCGCGCCAACTAGAACAAGCCTGACAACCAGCTGCTGCGACGTCATGGGGCGTTGGCGAAGGCGACGGAGTGCTGAGGGTCTTGTTGGCGTCGCCGGTGTCGTCGTCTGGCCGACCGCCACCCGACTCCGGTCTGCTCAGTCAGCGTTGTTGTAGAGGTATCTGGCTACGTCGTTGATCGTCACGATCGCCGTCACGGTGTGGCCCTCGTCGTCGGAGATGAGCACGAAATCATGGTCCACCAGCAAGTCGAACACCTCGCCGAGAGGCGTGTCCCCGCGGCAAACGCGCTCAGCGGGATGCTTCGAGACAAGGTCCGAGACCTCGACCTCACCCCAATCGCGGCGCTCCAGGCTCAGTCGTTGCCAAGTCACGACGCCGCACAGACGGTCGCCGGGCTCGATAACGGGTAGTTGGTCCACGTTGAACCGGCTCATCAGCGCTTCGGCGCGCCGCCCAGTGTCGCCGGGACTTACGAAATGGACAGGCGTCACGGCCAGCGATGTCAGCGGGGTTCGATCGACGCTCATCAGTTCATCCTCCAAGGTGGTCCGCGGTAACCGAGCGAATCCTATGAGCAGAGACGGCCTCGGAGGACCTGCGGACCTGCCGATCTGTGGACATCATCTGGAGATGCGCTGCACTCGCCGGACGCGACCAGGAATGGGGTGTCGTGGCGAGGTCAAGCGCCGAAGCGGTGCAGCGTGTGTGGCGTCGCGGCGCCCCGACGATGCGGAGCGGTCGTTGGCAGCACCAGTCTCCAATGCCTTCCGTGCGCCGCTGGGGAACAAGTGGCGCGAATTCGAGATCAACACCCCAGGTGTACCCTCCCGCTGGCGACCGCCGCGATCAGTTCGCGTAGCCTGCTCGCGGCATGGGCGACGACAATCGGACGTAATCTGATGGCGAACGGGGCGGAACCGGCGGGGGGGTCGCCCGCCGGTTCCGCGCTCCCGATGTGGCTCGCACACGCTGCGGGGCATGTTGAGGCGCTTCGTCCGCCGGGGGCGGTGGCGCTCGTGGATGTTGGGCCGGGTGAGCGGGCCGGGGGGTTGGCGGTGCTCGAGGAACTTGGGCGGGTACTGGGGGCCGCACCCGTGTCGGTTACCGCGGTGGGGCTGGCGGGGGCGCCGGCCGGGACGTGGCAGGAGTTGCTGGACCGGCTGGAGGGCCGCCCCTTGCTGTACGACTTGGAGGCGTTGTGCTGGGAGCCTTGGCTGTTCCTCGACGTGCGGCGCTTCCTGCATCTGCTTGCTCGCCAAGCAGGCGTGATCGCGCTTTGGCCGGGACGGGTCGGCGACGCCGTCGCATCCTTTTCCGAGCCCGGTCGGCGGGACCACGTACGGGTTGAGTTGGCCGGGATGAGCGTGCTGCGGCCCGTGCCGACAGAGTTCCTCGACGAGGTGCCTTTCGAGATCGAGCGGGTTCCCCGGTGAGGGGCGGCGCTCCGCTGGCCGAGGACGACGAGTCCACGAGGGGCCACCGGCGCCACCCGAGCCGCTCGGACAGGCCGGGCGGACCGGACGGCGTAGCGCCGAATCGAGCCGGATCGTCCCACGGGCGTTTACAAGCCGCTACGGCGGAGCAGCCCCGACATCGAGTAGCGCCGAGTCCGGCCGTACTGTCCTACGGGGCTGCGAGAATGTCCCGATGAGGCGTCCGATCTGGCTTCCGATGTCTCGTCGGCCCACGATGCCTGCAGGAGGGACGCGCCGATGAAGTACCGCGATCTCGTGTCGTTCGAGTCGATCGAGCAGGTGAAGGAGTTGCGTCACGCCGACGATCTGGCGGAGGCGCGGCGGGATGTCGAGACGTTGGTGATGTCGCCCCGGCTTGCTGAGCAGCTCACCGGGTTGATCCTGCCGAACATGGACCTCGACTCGGCGCCTGACGCCAAGGGGCTGTTGATCGTGGCGAACTACGGCACGGGCAAGACGCATCTGATGTCGGTGGTGTCGTCGATCCTCGAGCACTCCGAACTGGTCGACTCGGTGCGTTCGGAGGCGGTCCGGGAAGCCGCGGCGCCGCTGGGTGGCCGCTACCGGGTGATCCGCGCCGAGATCGGCGCCACCAAGATGGGGCTACGGGACATCATCACGAGGGAGTTGTCCGACGGGCTGGCCCGCTTGGGCGTGGACTTCGAGTTCCCGGACCTGACGGAGGTCACCAACACCAAGCGCAGCCTCGAGGAGATGATGGCCGCCTTCGAGGCGGTGCACGGCGATCAGGGTCTGCTGTTCGTGCTGGACGAGATGTTGGAGTACCTGGCGGGAAGGCGCGATCACGAGTTGCGCTTGGACCTGACGGTGTTGCGCGAGATCGGCGAGATCTGCAAGTCCACCCGGTTCCGTTTCATCGGCAGCGTGCAGGAGGCGGTCTTCGACAATCCCCGCTTCGCCAGCGCGGCGGATGCGATCGTCCGGGTCCGGGAGCGCTTCGCGCAGGTGCGGATTTCCCGCGAGGACATCGCCTACGTGGTCGAGGAGCGGCTGCTGCGCAAGACGCCCGAGCAGAAGGCGATGATCCGCGCCCACCTCCAGGACTTCGCTCCCGCGTACGAGGGCATGGCGGAGCACCTGGAGACGTTCGTGGCGCTGTACCCGGTGCATCCCGCCTATCTGCGCATCTTCGAGCAGGTCACGCTGGTGGAGAAGCGCAGGGTGCTGACGACGCTGTCCGGCGAGATGGGCGCCCTGCTCGACAGCGACGTGCCCGACGACGCGCCGGGGCTGATCTGCTACGACACCTACCGGGCGCAACTCGAGGACGACCCGTCGAACCGGACGATCCCCGAGGTCCGCGAGGTGCTCGACAAGACACAGGTGCTGCGCGCCAGGGTGGCGAGGGCGCTGCCGACGCAGGAGTTCCGGTCGGTGGCGCTGCGGATCGTCGACGCGTTGGCGGTGCATCGGCTTACCACTGAGGACATCGACGTCCCCATCGGACCGTCGGTCTCCGAACTACGCGACGACCTGACGCTGCTGCCGCCGGGCCTGCCGGAGCGGGACTCGTTCTTCCTGGAGACGACCGTCGGCACGATCGTCGAGGAGATCATCAGGACCGTCTCGGGCCAGTTCATCACCATCAACGAGGACAACGGGCAGGTCTACCTCGACGTTCGCAAGGACATCGACTACGACCAGCGCATCGACGAGCGGGCCGAATCGCTCGACAACGACCGACTCGACGAGGCCTACTTCCGGGCGCTGGAGACCGTGCTCGAACAGCGCGACAACCCGTACGTGGCGGGCTACCGCATCTGGGCCTACGAACTGGACTGGGCGCCCAAGCACGTCACGCGGCGGGGCTACCTGTTCATGGGCGCGCCGAACGAGCGGTCGACCGCCCAGCCGCCGCGGGACTTCTACGTGTACTTCCTGCAGCCGTATGACCCGCCGTACTTCGATGACGAGGAGAAGGCCGACGAGGTGTTCTTCCGGCTCGCCGCCCCCGACGACGACTTCACGGGCGCGTTGCGGCGCTACGCGGGGTCGGTGGCGCTGGAGGCCGAGTCCACGGGCCAGCATCGCACGGTGTACGCCGCCAAGCGCGAGCGGCACCTGCGCGAGATGGTCTCGTGGCTGCGCGCCCACATGGGCGATGCCGTCACCGTCACCTACCGGGGTCACACCCAGCCGGTGGGATCGGCGCCGGGCTCGGTCACCGGACCGGGGGCGTCGGTCAAGGACCGGATCGACGGGCTCGCCGCGGCGGCCCTGGCGGCGCACTTCGAGGACCGCTACCCCGACTACCCGGCTTTCGGCGTGCAGATCACCGGCGACAGCCTGGCGCGCACCGTCCGCCAGGCTCTGCAGCAGATCGCCGCCAACCGTCCGAACGACCTGGGTTCCCGGGTGCTGACGGCTCTGGGGCTGCTGGACGTGCAGGGCAACCTCGCCGCCGCCGGCCCCTACGCCGACCACCTGCTCGTGCAGGTCGAGCGTGCCACCGGGCGCGCCGTGAACCGCGCCGAGTTGTTCGCCGAGCGCGACGCGGGGGTGTTCACGTGGGGGCCGTGGCACCTCGAGCCTTGCTGGTTCGTGGTCGTGGCCGCGGCACTCACCCAACTCGGTCGCCTCGAGATCGGTTTCGCCGGTGGCCAACTCGACGCCGTCGGCCTCGACAGGCTCCCGGCGATGAGCCTTGAAGACCTCGAGTCGGTCACCCACGTCGCCCCGCCGCAGGAACTCCCACTGACGACCCTCAAGGAGGCGATCGGCCTGGTCGACATTCCCCCCGGCCACGTCGGGCCGCTGGGCGCGACCCCGGACCTGGTCCAGAGCGTCGCCACGAAGTGCGCCGAGTACGCCGAGAAGATCGCCAATGCGCGCACCTCGCTCACCGACGGGATCACCGTCTGGGGTGCCGAGGTGCTCGAACACACCGACGAGCGTTCCCGCGCCCTGCGCGCCTTCGAGGACGTGGTGAACGACCTCCGGGCACGCAACACGGTCGGCAAGCTGAACCGGATCGACCGCACCCGAGAGCAGATCGCGGCGGCACGCGACGGCCGCGACACGTTCGACTGGCTAGAGAGCGCCGCCGCTATCGCCGCGCACCTCACCGACGTCACCGCCTACCTGCGCGAGGCCGCCGAGACGTTCGGCAAGGACGACCCGGTCAGCGTCGATGCGAACGCGTCGCGCGCCGAGCTGCTGGCCCTGTTCGATTCGGAGGCGCCGCCCGACAGGGCGCGCGCCAGCGCGCTGCGAGCGACCGGCGAGAATCTCCGCCAGCGATTCGCCGAGTCCGCCGTGGCCGCCCACGACCGCGACCGGCTCGACGGCGCCGGCGACGAGCGCAAGCGCCGCCTCCGCGAAAGCGACACCTACCGGAGCCTCGGTCGACTCGCCACCCTCGAGCTGCTGCCCGGTGGGCTGCACGGTGCGCTGGAGCAGAAGCTGATCGATCTGGGTACGTGTAAGAACTTCGATCCGGCGGCCATGAGCCGAACGATCACCTGCCCCGAGTGCGGCTACCGGCCGCGGTCCACCGGCGGCGCCACCGCGGCGGCGCGGCTCGAGCGCATCGAGGAGGACGTCCACGATCTGTACCGGAATTGGGAACGCACCCTGGCCGAGAACCTGGCGGTCCCCGAGATGGCCGAGCAGGTCGCCCTCCTCAAGGCCGCCGAGCAGGAGGCCGTGAACGCCTTCGTGGACTCCGGGCACCTGCCTGAACCGGTCGGCGAACTGTTCGTCGAGGCGGTCCGGCAGGTCCTCCACCGCTTCGAGGTGCACCCCGTCAGCTCGCGGGAGGTCTGGGACACCCTGTTCCCCCGAGCGGCCCCGGCGACGCCCGCCGAACTCAAGCAACGCCTCGCGTCGCTCATCGACGAGCGCGTGGGTAACACCCCGGAGGAGCGGGTCCGACTCGTCCCGCGGGAAGGGGACCCCTCGTGACCGCGCCGCGCCTCGGAGGACTGCCCTGGCTGACCGGGCACGCCAACCCGGCGATCGAACCCAGGCGCGACCACGACGGCCTGGCGTGAACCCGCCGCCCTCCGGGCAGCACAGCCTGCCACTCGAGACAGCCGGCGCGGACGACAACGCTGACCGGGTGGCCACCGAGCAGGCGGCACGCGACGAACTGCGCCGCCGGCTGCCCGAGTTGCGCAAGCGTCCCGGCTGCCCGCGCGGCAGCGACGAGGACATCGTGGCCATGTCGCACCCTCCCTCGTACACCGCCTGCGCCAACCCGTTCATCGCCGACTGGCTGGCCGACTTGGACCGCCCCGGCGACGACGACCGCGCCGACCCGGGCCCGTTCGCCGCGGATGTGACCGAGGGCAAGGGCAACGCCTTCTACAAGGCGCACTCCTATCCCACCAAGGTGCCGCACCCGGCGATCATGCGGTTCATCCTCCACTACACGCGCCCCGGCGACGTCGTCCTCGACGGCTTCGCCGGAACCGGCATGACCGGCGTCGCCGCGCAGGCCTGCGCCAACCCCGACCCCAAAGTCAGGGCCGCCATTGAGGCCGAACTCGGCGCCGACAACGTCGAATGGGGCGCCCGCCGCGCCATCCTCGGCGAACTCGGACCGTCGGCCACATTCATCGCCGCCGGCATGAACCTACCCATCGACGGCGACGCCTTCGACCGAGCCTCCCAGCAACTGCTCGACCGCTTCGAACGCGAATACGGCTGGATGTACCGCACGAATGTCACCGTCGGCGACGACACCTTCGAAGCGGGCATCGACTACACCGTCTGGTCGGAGGTGTTCACCTGCCCGCACTGCGGCAGCGAGGTCGTCTTCTACGACGTCGCCTTCGACGCGACGACCGGACGCGTACGCGACGACTTCTTCTGCTCGACGTGCGGCGCGGCCCTCACGAAGCGCTCCCTGGAGCGCCGCCGGGTCAGGGAGCGGACACTCGCCGGCGACGGCCTCGAGCGAATCGAGTTCCGGCCAATTCGGATCGCATGGCGTGTGGGCCGGGAGAGAGGGATGAAGCAAGTCGACGACGGCGATAGGTCGGTCCTGGACAGAGTCCGGGCGTTGCGACTCGCAGGGATACCGACTCGAGCGATGCCGATGGACGTCCTGGCCCACGGGTCAAGACTGAGGCCAAAGGGATTCGAGAATGTGCATCATCTCTGGCCCGACCGTTCGCTCGCAGCGCTGTCGGTGCTGTGGGGGTGGTCGGCACAGGAACAGGATTCGCGGACCCGGCTGGCGCTGCGGTTCTGGATCGAGCAGGCGTTCTGGGGACTCTCGTGGATGAACCGGTATCAGCCGATTCAGCAGGGGAAGCTTGGGGGCAGCCAAGTCAATCGGCAGATGACTGGCGTCTATTACGTGTCGTCACTCGTGTCAGAGTGCTCGGTGCGTTACAACCTAGAAGGCTCGTCACCGAAGCGGGGCAAGCGGCAGTCCCTGGTGAAGGTCTGGAAGTCCTCCGTCGCCGCGGATGGCAACGTGATGATCACTACGGGCTCGTCCACCGCTCTCCCAGTCCCCGATGGCAGCGTCGATTACGTGTTCGTCGACCCGCCGTTCGGGCAGAACATTCCCTACTCCGACCTCGCTCTCGTCATCGAGGAATGGCACGGCGTCACAACCGCACCTGCTGAGGAGGCGACGGAGGACTCCTTCAAGGGTCGAGGGATCGACGACTACGCCGAGTTGATGCGCCGATGTTTCGCTGAGTTCTTCCGGGTGTTGAAGCCGGGCCGGTGGATGACGGTGGAGTTCTCGAACAGTTCGAACGACGTGTGGCTGCGCATCCAGGACGCCTTGGCGTCGGCAGGGTTCGTGGTGGCCGACACGCGGGTGTTCGACAAGGATCAGCTCTCGTACCGGCAGATCACCGCGGACAACGCGGTGAAGCACGATCTGGTGATCTCGGCGTACAGACCGGCCGAGGAGGCAGAGCGATCGTTCGTGCTCGCCGCGGGCGGACCCGACAGCGCCTGGGCGTTCGTGCGCGAGCACTTGTCCAAGGTGCCGGTCACCGAGCGCTCCGACGGTCGCGCCGTCGTGGTGCGGGAGCGCTCCGCGGACCGGGTCTACGAGCGGATGGTGGCCTATCACGTGGCGCGCAGCACGTTGGTGCCGATGACCGCCGCGGAGTTCTATGCCGGCTTGGAGCGGCGCTTCCCGGTGCGCGATGGTATGTACTTCCTCAACGAGCAGGTGGAGACCTACGAGCGGTTCCGGACCACGTTCCGGGAGTTGGCCGCCGCGGAGTTGTTCATCCGCGACGAGTCCTCGGCGGTGCAGTGGCTGCGCCAGTTGCTTGCGAACGGGGCACGCACCTTCGCCGACATCCAGCCGGCGTTCATGGCCGAGTTGCAGTCCGGGTTGGCGTCGTGGGAGGAACTGCCCGAGCTGCGGGACATGCTCGAGGCCAACTTCGTGGACGACGGCACGGGCCGCTGGGCGGTCCCCGACCCGCAGCGCTCCGAGCATCTCGATCAGATCCGTACCCGGGCGCTGCTGCGGGAGTTCGACGCCTACGTCTCGGCGAAGGGGCCGTTGCGGAGGTTCCGCAGCGAGGCGGTGCGCGCCGGGTTCAGGCGGGCGTGGACCGACAGGGACTTCGGGACGATCCTGGCGGTCGGGCGGCGCATGCCCGACGACGCGTTCGTCGAGGACTCGGCGCTCCTGCACTATTTCCGCAATGCCGAACGCCTCGCTGGCAACGAGCCGGCCGGATGATGCAACGACCCACCCTCCTCGTCATCGTGGCGGAGTCCAGAACCCACCGTGTGGCGGCTCGGTCTGCGCTTCCCGCGCGCTGGTTGGCGGGCCGCCGGCGGTGATGCCCGAGCGGCGCTGGGCGTGGCTCGCCTCGGCGGGCGAGCCCGTGGAGGTGCTGTCGGTCACCGACTTGTGGGGCCGCGAGTTGGCGGAGGTGCTGGTTCCGTCCGCGCAACGGCGCCGGCGCGTGGCCGCCCACGACATCGGCGAACTTGCCGGACGTCGCTGGTCGGAGGCGGAGGTCGCCTGGCGTGCCGCGGCGACGAGGGCGCTGGCCCTGTCGGCCGAGGGGGAGTTGCTCGTCGCCGCCCGCCGGGGGGTGACGCTGCTTCCCCACCAAGCGGCGACCGTGCAGCGGGCGATCGCCACCGACCCGGTGCGCCTGGCGATCTGCGACGAGGTGGGGTTGGGCAAGACCATCACCGCCGGTGCGATCTTCGCCGAGTTGAAGGCCCGCGGTCGGGCGCGCCGTGTGGTTGTGGTCGCCCCGAAGGGCGTGCAGCTGCAGTGGGTGGCCGAGATGGCCGACCGGTTCGGCGAGGAGTTCGTGCGGGTCGGACCCGAGGGCGTGCCGGTTGACTCCGGTGCGGACCCATGGCGCGCCTTCGACCGGGTGGTCTGCTCGCTGGACGCCGTCAAGCCGCTGCGCCGGCGCGCCGGGTGGAGCAACGAGCAGGTCAAGGAGCACAACGCCGCCCGGTTCGGGGCGCTCGTGGGCGCCGGCTGGGACATGGTCGTCATCGACGAGGCCCACCACGTGGCCGGCTCCAGCGAGGACGTGGCCCGGCACCGGCTGGCGGTTGAACTGGCCGCAGCCGCGCCACACGTTCTGTTGCTGTCAGCGACGCCGCACTCGGGCAAGAGCGACGCGTTCCGCCGGTTCCTCGGCCTGCTGGACGACGGGTTCCTCGGTGACCGGCCGCTGCGGCGCTCGACGGTGGCGCCGCACGTGGCCCGCATCGACAAGCGGCGGGCCGTCGATCACGCCGGGCGGGCGCTGTTCCGGCCGCGGGAGACGTCGCTGCGGGTGGTCCGCTACGGCGAGCGGACCGTCGAGCGCGAGCTGTACGAGGCGGTCACCGAATACGTCCGAAGCGGCTGGGACGCGGCGCGTCGAGCCGAGCGGGCTGCTGCGGGGTTCCTCGTCCTGTTGATGCAGCGGCTCGTCGCCTCCAGCACGGCCGCCGTCCTCGCCGCCCTGGAACGACGATCCGCCGCGCTCGGCGAGCGCGGGGCGCAACTGGCGTTCTTCGCGGACCGCGGCGAGGATTGGGCCGAACTCACCGGTGAGGAGCAGTACCAGGCGCTGGCCGCCGCGCGCGGTCCGGCCTGGGAGACCGAGCGGGCCGAACTGGCCGCGGTGCTGAGCCTTGCCCGCCAGGCCGCCGCCGGTGGCGTCGATGCCAAGGCGCGGGCCTTCTTCGATCTGCTGGGTGAACTCCGGCGCTCCGAGCGGGACCCCGACGTGAAGGTCCTCGTGTTCACCGAGTTCGTCGCCACCCAGGACATGCTGCTCGAACTCCTCGAGGAGGCCGGCGTCCCCGCGGCGGCCATCAACGGCTCGATGACGCTCGGCGAGCGGGTCCTCGCCCAGGAGGCGTTCCGGCGGCGCGCCCAGGTGCTCGTCAGCACCGACGCCGGCGGCGAGGGCATCAACCTGCAGTTCGCGCACGTCGTCGTGAACTGGGATCTTCCCTGGTCGCCTAGTGTCTTGTGTCGTTAATTCGTGTGAGGTATGTGGCGAGGGTTGCGAGGATGTCGTCGGCGGTGCGGTGCCAGGTGAAGGGTTTGGGGTTCTGGTTCCAGTGGTCGATCCAGGTGTTGATGGAGTCTTGGAGTTCCCTTGTC
>JAPONU010000515.1 GCA_026713745.1 bacterium | reverse complement strand
TTCAGCCGCCGGTGATGCTGTGGGGGTTGGACAACGACACGTCCTACCGCGTCCGGGTCAGGGCGGTCTCCCGTGTTGGCTCCTCGCCGGGCATGAGTGTGCGCAGCGCGTGGGCGGTGTCGGGACCCGAGAGTCCGACCGTGGAGTTCGCGGTCGCGGACGTGTCGGGGGTGCGGCTCGTTCGCGGGGGCGGAAATCGCGTGTACCGGACCGTGCATCTCGTGCACGCCGACGATCCGCGTCGCGATTTCGCCGGCCGGCCGATGGGCGTGATGATCCATGCCGGTCCCAGCAAGGGCAGACCGGTGGACTGCGTGTCGGGTGCGGTTGTCCCCGTCGGGCTTGTCGAGGGGGGTCCGCTGTTCGAGTCGTGTGAGACCGACGGCGAGGGCATGTTGCGTCTCTCGTATGTTCCGTCGGTGGTCGTCGGCAACGACGAGGTGGGGAAGGACTTCTTCAGCCTCTACGCCGACCTCGACGAGGACGGCGTGTACGACGCCGGCGAGTCGCCGCTCGTGCCGATACCGGGGAACGTGCAGGTCGCCCGGCGCATCAATCTGGTCGCGCTGGGAGACTCCTACTCCGCCGGCCAGCAGGGCAACCTGGGCGACATAACCGATGCAGGGACGCGACTCAACGACAAATGCAGCCGGTGGGATGTTGCGTATCCGTATCTTCTACGAGGCTCTCGCGGCTACGCAGCGGATAAGTGGGAGTCGTTTGCGTGCAGTGGGGCGATCACGTTGAACATTCATGATCCTTCAGGGAACAGTGAGACGAATCGTCCGGCTCCGAGTCTGGTGGTGGGCGACGAGCCGCGGCAGGCGGTCGGTTTGGCGACGGTGCGTGGGCGGTTGTATGGGGAGAGTCCGAGCCGGTCGGTGGATATGGTGACGTTGACGATCGGCGGGAACGATTTGGGTTTCGCTGCAGTTTTCAAGGCGTGTTATCTGTTGGGCTGCGGGCTCGATGGTCAGGCTATTGGTACCGCGAAACTTGAGGTTGATCTTCCGAAGGTGTTGGCGGAGGTGAAGCGGAAGACGTCGCACCGGCGACACCCGAACCGGGCGATAATGGAATTGATCGCGGAGCCGCCGTCGGCTCATGCGGCGATCTTCCTGCTCGGGTATCCGAATCTGTTGCCGCCGCTGTCGCGTGATCTGGATGATTGTCGCGCTTGGAAGATTGAGAGAGTTCTCGAGTCGACCGATGTGGGTTCGACGGATCTCGGCGTGATCGTCGATCAGACGCTGGCGACGCTGAAGGGGCTGAGGTTCGTGGTGTACGCAGCCGGCGGCGGGGCGGGGAGGGCGCTGACCGCCGCGGACTTCCTCGCGGAGTTCGGCGAGGACAACACGACGGCGGGCGTCGTCGTCGATGTGGTCGCGACGGTCGGTGTCGGCATCGCGGTCGGGCTGATTACGGCTCCGTTGGTGGGACCCGTCGGGGCCGCGGTCCTGGGGATCGCGGCTGCGGGCGTGCTGGCCAAGGATTTCGCGGAGGCGAAGGCTCGCATCAGCGGCGACGAGCACCGGTTCCTGCTCGCAACGGCGCAGGCGTTGAACGGGGTGTTGCGGGACGCGGCGTGGGACGCGGGCGTGCATTTCGTGAGCGTGGCCGAGGAGTTCGACGGCCACTACGTGTGCGGTCACCCTGATGATCCGGGGGCGCCGTGGGTGCACGGCCTGGTCGGGACCGGCGAAGCGGAGGTGTCGGGGGCGACGCTGCATCCGAACCGGGCGGGTCATCGGGCGACCGCGAGCATTTTGCATGATTTCGTGGCGCAGGTGACCGAGCGGGCGCTGAATCGGGGCGCGGTGTTGAATCGTGCGGGGGTGCCGGTGGCGCCGGTCGTGTCTCGGCCGCCGCGGTCGGGGGTCGTGGGCGCGGCGGAGGGGTCGCGGGCTGCGGGGGCGGCCGGGCAGGGTCCCGCCGATGGGCGCGCCGTTGAGGCGCCACCGCCGGTGTCGGATCGAGTCTTGTTGGCGAGGGCGGTGGCTCCGTCGGTGTGCGGGTGGTTGGCGCCGGGCGATGTGGTGGAGTTGGTGGCGTCGGGTTTCGCTGCGGGTTCGGTGGTGGGTTTCGCCGTGGCGGGCGCGTCGGTGTTGGATCCCGCGGCGTCGCCGTTGAGGGTTGTGGAGGGTTTGTCGATCCCCGCGGCGACGGCGGACGCCGAGGGGCGCGTGTCGGTGCACTGGACGGTGCCGCAGGCGCCGCCGGCGGCGACTGATCCGTTGCCGCGGTGGTACGTGATCAAGGCGACGGGGACCGGCGCCGACGGTGAGGCGTCGGTGTTGTATGTGGCGCGGCCGTTGGTGGCGTACCCGGCGGCGGCGCCGTGCGCGGCCGATGATGCGGCGTCGACGACGCTGGGTAGAGCGGTGCGGGTGGCGGTGTTGGCGAACGACACCGCGCCGGCGGGCGGGTCGCTGGATCGGTCCTCGGTGTGGGTGCAGAAGGCGACCGGTGGCGTGTTCTCGGTGGACGGGGCGAGCGGTGCGGTCACCTTCACGCCCGACGCGGGCTTCGCGGGAACCGTGGCGACGCACTATTGGGTGTACGACGGTTGGGGTCTGGGCGTGCGCGGCGCGTTGAGTGTGACCGTGGATGCGGGATGCACGATCACCGCTGCCGGTGGCGCCGTGGAGGTCGTGGGCACCGAGGGCGATGACGTGATCTGCGTGGCGGCGCCGGAGGATCCGACGGCGTTGCATGTCATCGACGCGCGCGGCGGCGACGACGTGATCCTCGCCGGCGCGGGCGTGGACCGTATCGACGCCGGCGAGGGCGACGACGTGGTGTACGGCCGCGGCGGCGATGATGTCATCGCCGGGGGCCCGGGGTTCGACGCGATCCACGGCGGCGACGGTTTCGACACCGTCTACAGCACTGATCTCGTGGACCGCATCGTCGACGACGCCGGCGGGTACGAGTTGATCCTCGCCGCGCCGGCGCCGGCCGCGCGTGGGGCGCCGACACCCGGCGATGATGCGGCGCACGTGGCGGCGGGCGGGGCGGTCCTCGTGGACGTGTTGGGTAACGACTACGACTCCGGTGGGAACCTGCTGGCGGCGTCGCTGCGGATCACCCGCGCGCCGGCGCAGGGCGCCGCGGCGGTGGTCGGCGACTCGGTGGGCGAGATCGGCGTGCTGTACACCGCGGGCGACGCGGCGGGCGTCGACACGTTCACCTACGAGGTGTGCGACACGCTCAACGCCTGCGCCACCGCGGAGGTCACGGTCACGGTCGGGACGGCGCGCTGCACGATTGTGGGAACCGAAGGC
>JAPONU010000514.1 GCA_026713745.1 bacterium | reverse complement strand
GACGAGGACAACCGAGCGGGCGATCTCGCCCCAGTCGGGCTCGGCAGGTGACGAAACGGCGATCGGCGGTGGTGGTGCAACTGTCGTGGGAGGCGAAGGGGCTGGAGCGTCGGTGGTCGAAGGCGCCGGAGCCGCCGGCTCCGGCGGAAGCGGTTCCGGCGGCGGAGGCTCGAGCGGGGGTGTGGCAGACGGCTCGGGTGGAAGCAGTTCCGGCGGCGGAGGCTCGGGCGGGGCAGGCGGCCCGGGTGGAAGCGGTTCCGGCGGCGGAGGCTCGGGCGGGGGTGGCGGCTCGGGCGGGGATGGTGGTCCGATCAGCGGCGGTGGTTCGGGCGATGGCGTCGGCGGATCGGGGGGCGCCGGCAGTGGGTCCTGGCGTGCCGGGGACTGGGGTTCGCTCGCTTCAGGACCGGTTCCTGCTTGAGGCAGCGGCTCGGAGACCGGCGCCTCACCGGCGGGTTCATCCGGGGCCGGTCCGGGTGGGGTCCCCGCAGCCGCGGTGGCCGGATCGGCTTCGCCTTCGGGCTCCCTGTCGTCTCCTGAGGTCAGTGCCAGCGGGAGGGTGACCGACAGCGCCACGATCGCGGCCACAACCAGCGGCACTCGGGCCCGCGGGCCGACCAGCGCCGCCGCGGCGCGGCCGAGGTGGCCGGCATGCCGGCCACCACCCCGACCGGATCGCCCCGACGCGCGCTCGCGGTTGCCACCTCGTCCTGATCCGCGGCCGACACCGTCGCCGGTACCGCCGGCCACGCCCGGACCGCCGGCGTCCGGACCGGTTCCGGCGGATCGGGGCGACAGAGGCGCCGGCCTCCTCGTGCGCGGGGCGCGCCGCGGCGGCTTGCGGATCCCGGGCTCGGCCGCCGGGGTCCGTGGGGGCACCGCCGGCGGTCCATCCCTGCCGGCTCCCGGCGAGTCCGGGTGGCCACCCCCGGGCGACGGCTCACGGCTCGGCGGGCGACGACGATGGAGCGGGCTGCGAGCCACGAACGCTAGGCGCGCGCCGAGTGATCGGCGGCAGGTGCAGCCGCGTCCGCCGGATCATGGGCTCCGGCCAAGCGTCGAGTCCGCGGCGGGCTCTCGGCCGCGATGTCGAGCGAGGTGGCCGGACGCATCGGGCAGCGATCTCCGACCGGCTCAGCGCAACCCGTCGTCGGGGCCCGCGGGTGCCGGCTCGTGGTCGGGCTCCACCGGCGGCGCTGATCCCTCGCCCATCTGTCTCTCCAGGACCGGATCGGAGATGTCGAGTCGCACCGCCAGGTACGCCTGCCCCGTGGTCGACCGGACTGACCGAGCGGGCCTCGGTGGGGTCAGCGACTCGGGAACCCCGAACCCGTCGGGCCACCACCACGTTCCTTGCATGGAAACGTGGCCGAGGCTTGCGGCCCCGTGCCCGAGCAGCCCGAGAGGCAGCATTGCCGGAGCGACCGGGGCGATCTCGCCCATGAACTCGATGTCCTCGTCGAGCAGCGAGCCGTCCCCGGCGCCCGGCAGGTTCGCGGCGAGCGCCTCATCGAACTCCCCCGTGCGTAGGCGGTGCGCGAAATCCCAGCGTGGATCGGCGCCGGGCGCCGCCAACGGGTCCCGGTCGAGGCGGCTGACCATCGTGGCGGTCTCGGGTCGAACCCAGCCGCCGCCGCCGGCTCGGGCGTCGTGGCGGGCGGAATACGCGTCGGCCGCCGCCTCGTACTGGGCGAAGAGCCAACCGGGCGCCGGCGGCGAGTCGTGCGCCGCGCGGGAACGCACAGCCAACCGCAGCAGTGGCGAGTGCAGGCCGCCGCCGGGTCCGCCGGCCGTCGCCGGGGGCCGGAAGACCCGTCGCAGGATGTAGTCGAGCGCCGCCGCCGTGCCAAGCCAGTTGACCCGCAGGCCCTTCAGCAACGGCAACAGCTCCTCCCGCTGGAGTTCCTGGCTGAGTTCCCGCATTCGCGCCCGCACGCGCCTGCGATGGCGATCCACGCCGGCGTCGCTGACGGCGAACATAGCGAGGGCCAGCAGCAACAGGAAGCCCGCCACGGCGACCGCGGCGTACCGGATACCGTCGCCGTAGGCCGCGAAGAAGTCCTGGAGCCAGGCCTCCTGGTTGAAGACCGACCGGTCCATGTTGGCGTAGAGCAGCAGACCCGCAACGAGGTAGCAGATCGTCCATGCCAACGCCAAGGCTCGGCCGGCCGGCCGTTCCCGGGCGCCCTCGGACGAAACCACGTTCCACGCCAACCACAGAGTGACCGCCGTGGGTGCCAGCGGGACAAGTTCCAGCCATGGACCGCCGGTGGAGATCTTGCTGATCCGCTCGGCGAAGACCACCGCCAATGCCGCCACGACCGCCACGACGGCGGCCGAACGCAGCAGGTGCGACTGCACGGCGCGGGGATCGTCGTCACCACGGGGAGCGAGTGGGTTTCGCAGAACCAGCCAGGTGACAGCCGTCGCAACGATGGCCAGGCGCGTTCTGAGGGTCTGGTCGACGTCGCCGAAGTCGAAGGTGTCGAGCAGCAGCACATAGCTGGCAGCCACGACGAACGCCGTCACGAAGAACGCCAGG
>JAPONU010000513.1 GCA_026713745.1 bacterium | reverse complement strand
GACCTACAGGATCTGCTCCAGGAAGCGCTTGGTGCGCTCCTCGGTGGGGGCGACGAAGAAGTGCTCGGGGGTGCCGACCTCCACGATCTCTCCCTCGTCCATGAAGACGACCCGGCTGGCCACCTCCCGGGCGAAGCCCATCTCGTGGGTGACGCAGATCATGGTCATGCCGGTGCCTGCCAGTTCCTGCATGACGTCGAGCACTTCCTTGATCATCTCGGGGTCCAGCGCCGAGGTGGGCTCGTCGAACATCATCACCTTGGGCTCGGTGGCCAGTGAGCGGGCGATGGCGACGCGCTGCTGCTGGCCGCCGGAGAGCTGGCCGGGATACTTGCGGGCCTGCTCGGGGATCTTCACCCGTTCGAGCAGTTCCATGGCCAGGTCCTCGGCCTCGTGGCGGGGCATGCGCCGCACCTGGCGGGGGGCCAGGGTGATGTTGTCCAGAACGGTGAGGTGCGGGAACAGGTTGAACTGCTGGAACACCATGCCGGTGAGGCGCCGCACCTGGCGGATGGTCTTGACGTCGTTGCTCAGTTCGACGCCGTCGACGGCGATCCGCCCGCGGTCGTGGCGCTCCAGCCGGTTGACGCAGCGGATCAGCGTCGACTTGCCCGAGCCCGAGGGTCCCAGCACGACGACGACCTCCTGGCGGGCCACGGACAGGTGGATGTCGCGCAGCGCCTGGAAGCTGCCGAAGTACTTGTCGACCCCTTCGAGGGTCACCATGGCCTGGGCGTCGCCGCCCGGGGCGGTTGCGGTTCCGGTTGAGGTCATCGTTCTCCCACCCCCAGTCGGCGTTCAAGCCGCTGGCTCTCCCGTGACATCGTGAAGGCGAGCGCCCAGAACGCGAACGCGACGAACACCAGCGTCTCGGCGATGCCCACGATGAGAAATTCCCGCTGCCCGTGGATGCTCTCGCGGATCCGCAGGATCTCGGTGAGAGCGATGATCGACAGCAGCGTGCTGTCCTTGAACAGGTTGATGAACTGCCCGACGAGGGCGGGGATGACCGCCCGCAGCGCTTGGGGCAGCACGATCATCCCCAGCACGCGGGGGGCGCTGAGGCCGATGGCCTGGGCCGCCTCCACCTGCCCGCGGGGCACGGCCTGCAAGCCGCCGCGCACGATCTCGGCGAGATAGGCGCCGGTGAAGAGGGTCATCACGGCGATGGCCCGCGTGACCTTGGAGAGCGGGTCCTCGGTGGGCAGGAAGAACCCCAGGAACAGGTCGCCCATGAAGAGCAGGGTGATGAGCGGCACGCCGCGGATCAGTTCGATGTAGCCCACCGACAGCCACCGCACCGCCGGCAGCGTCGAGCGCCTCCCCACGGCCGCCGCCAGCCCGACGGGGAAGGCCAGCACGATCGAGGCGGCCGCGGCCACGAGGTTCAGCTGGAAGCCCGACCAGTCGTCCCAGCCCACGCCGCTGAAGTCGAATTGCGCGTACACGGCCCGCACCACGGCGATGGCGCCTGCGATCAGCGCGAAGCGCGCCAGGGGCTGCCAGCGGGCGTCGGTGCGCACGTTGCGGGTGGTGCGCAGCACCGCCGCGGCCACCAGGGCGCTGCCCCACCACCAGGCGATTCCCCCTGTGCCCGACACCACCTGCCAGCCGGCGAGCGCGCAGATGCCGGCGAAGAACCAGGCCGGACCGCGCCAGGCTGCGCCCAGCGCCTCCATCACCCGCCGGGCCACGACACCGACGGCCAGCGCCGAGGCCACGAACGCCAGGGGCAGCCAGGTGCGGGTCATCCCCAGCAACGCCACCAGGAGCACGAAGACCGGCCACCAGCGGCGTATGCCGTCGCGCAGGCGGGCCCGGCTGAAGGGCACGCCTGCGTCCCGGGCGCGGTCCCGCGACGACGCCGTCAGGCCGCCCCACACGAGTCCCACCGCGGCGCACAGCAGGTAGACCTGCACCACCACCCGCCACTGCTCGGCACGCGGGAAGGTGCCCATCATCAGCAGGGTGAGGTTGGTGCGGACCGGCTCCCACTGGCCGGTGACGAACAGGAAGCGGGCGCCGTAGATCGTGAGGGCCACCAGGCCGGCCCCGATGAGCACGGTCAGCACCGAGTTGTGCCTGTTGTTGAAGAGGTTCTCCCGCGCCCAGGCACGCGCCGTGGGCCGCGCCGGGGCACCGCGCTCGGCGCCGGTGGGGTGGTTCTCGGGGGGCGGGACGGTGGCGGTCATCGTTCGCGGAGTTGCACGGAGCGGTTGTAGATGTTCAGCAGCAGCGAGATCACGAGCGAGAACACCAGGTACACGCCCATCAGCACGGCGATGGACTGCGGCGCCGGGTTGGCGTTGCCGATGGACGTGCGGGTGAGGTTGGTGACATCGGCGTAGCCCACGACCGTGCCCAGCGACGTGTTCTTGACGAGGTTGAGGTACTGGTTGATCGTGGGCGGCACGGCGATGCGCAGCCCCTGGGGCAGGACCACGTGGCGGTAGCGCTGGAACGGCGACAGCGCCAGCGCCCCGGCCGCCTCGCTCTGGCCCTTGGGCACCGCCAGGATGGAGGCCCGCACCACCTCGGCGATGTGGCTGGCGGTGTACAGCGCCAGTGCCAGGGTCAGCGACAGGTAGGCGGCGCTCGTGCCGAAGCCCGAGATGAGCCGCCGCCCGTTCTCCGAGCGGGCCGGCAACGACCAGGCGTAGGGTCCGCCGAGCGCCAAGAAGGCCACGATCACCACGAGGGCGAAGCTGCCCAGCGCCCAAAGCACCCGGTGGTGCGGCTCCCCGGTGCGGACGTGTCGCCGGCTTCGCCAGACCCACACGCCGGCGGCCGCCACGACCCCGCACACCACGATGATCCAGAACAGCCCGGTGTGCCGCTCCGCCGACAGGCTCGGGATGCCGATGCGGCTCTTGGACAGCACCAGCCAGTTGCTGTCGCTGCCGGGCAGCTTCAGGTCCAGCGCCTCGGGGAAGACCGGCAGCGGGCCGAAGCTGAACACCGCGAAGCTGAAGAACACGATCACCACCAGCGGCGGCGTGTTGCGGAACCCCTCCACGAAGACCTGTGCCATCCGGGCCACCAGCCAGTTGCTGGACAGCCGGGCGACGCCCACGATCAGCCCCACGATGGAGGCCAGCAGCACCCCGACCAGCCCGGCCAGGAACGTGTTCTGCACGCCGATGAGCACCATCCGCCAGATGGGCAGGCTGGGGTCGAACCCGAAGTTCTCCGGGATGGCGAACCCGGTGGGCTGGGTCAGGAAGTCGAAGTCGGTGGGGATGCGGGTCCGCGTGAGGTTCTCGACGAGGTTCCCGTACAGCCACCACCCGGCGAGGCAGACCCCTGCCACCAGCGCCGCCTGCCAGATGGCGGACAGGAACCCGGTCCGGCGCCACCAACTGCTGACGACCGGCACCGATGGTCCACCGGCCACCGGTGAGGTGGCGTTCCGGCTGCTCACCGACATCGAAGAGGCAAGCTAGTACAGGCGGAAACGCGGAACGCCCGCCCGGGCTCTCCTGGGGAGAACCGCACGGGCGGGCGCTCAGCTGTGTGGGCCGGCGATGGGCCCGGAGTGGTTCCTACCGGTAGGGCGGCACGTACAGGAGTCCGCCGTTGGTCCACAGGTCGTTGACCGAGCCGTCCAGCGGCAGGCCGAGAGGCTCGAGGTGCTGCCGGTAGATCTCCTCGTAGTTGCCGACCTGGCTGACTACCTGCACGGCGAAGTCGCTGGGCAGGCCGAGGCCCGGATCGAAGCCCTCCTCGCCCAGGAACCGCCCGAGCGCCGGGTTGTCACCGGTGGCCGAGGCGATGTTGCCGGAGTCCAGGCCGAACTCCCAGGCCTGGATGGTGGCCATGACGGCCCACTGCACGACCTGCGCCCACTCGGTGTCGCCGTCGAGGACGGCCGGGCCGAGGGGCTCCTTGGAGATGGTCTCGGGCAGGATGAACTGCTCGTCGCCGCCGCCTGCTTCGATCTCGAACTTGAAGACCGCCAGGGACGACTTGTCGGAGGTGAACGCCTCGCACTGCCCGGCGGTGTAGCCGACGCGGGCCTCGGAGGACTCGCCGAAGGTGACCGGGTTGAACGAGATGCCCCGCGACCGCATCACGTCGGTGAGGTTCAGTTCGGTGGTGGTGCCCTGCGCCACGCAGATGTTGGCGTCCTCGAGGCCCTCCAGGTCGGTGATGCCCGTCGACGCCGGGACGACCACGCCCTGGCCGTCGTACAGCGTGGTGTATACGAAGTTGGCGGCCTCCTTGCCGTCGCGGCTGGCCGTGAAGGTGGTGTTGCGCACCAGCACGTCGATCTCGCCGGACTGCAGCGCCGTGAAGCGGTCGGACGTGGCGAGGTCCACGAAGTCCACCGCACCGGCGTCGCCCAACACGGCGGCGGCGATGACCCGGCAGAAGTCCGAGTCGAAGCCCTCGTGCTCACCGTCGGGGGTCAGGAAGTTGAACCCTGGCAGCGCGTCGCGCACGCCGCAGCGGACCGAGCCGCGGTCCAGCACTTCGGCGAGGCGACCGCCGGCCTGCGAGAGCGCGACGGTGTCCTCGGTGGTGGGCGGCGGTTCAGCCTCGGTGGCAGGTGGGGGTGCAGGCGCCGCGGTGTCCGCGGGCGCGTCGGTTGCCGGTGGTGGAGCCGGAGTTGTCGTGGCGTCGTCGTCTCCGCCGCACGCCGCCGCCACAAGCGCGACGACGACGGCCGCCGACAGCAGCACAGTCCTTCGAATTGTCATCTTTCCTCCCTCTCGACGCGATTGATCGTCGATGCATTGTCAGTGCGGTACCCGTCGAGGATTGGTCGTCAGGTTATCGAAGATGATGACCTCATGTGACGGGTTAACTGCTGTTAAGCGACTTCGAATGGTTCGACTCAACGTCAGTTCTCTCTAGACCGCGGTACTCGGGGCGTCCTCCCGGCGAGTCCTGCCCGGGGGCGCCAGCAGCTAGTTTGGTAGTGGCACGTCGGGGTGTGTCCGCGGCCCCCGGGGAGATGCCCAGAGGAGGTAAGTCGTGTTCTCGTACCACGAGCCGTTGATCGGCGAGCCCGAATTCGACTCGCTCGAGGAGTTGCGCCTGTTCCGCAAGCGGCGTGTGGCTCTGGGATACCGGGTCTTCGCCGCTTTGGGCTGGGGACAGATGAGCGACGGCCACATCACTGCCCGCGACCCCGAGCGGCCGGACCACTTCTGGATGCTGGGTCACGGGGTGCCGTTCGGCGCCGCGACCGTCGAGCGGATGGTCCTGCTGGGCCCCGACGGTGCCGCCACCGACGGCTACACCAAGTTCGGCTACATGCCCGCCGCTCACGCAATCCATGCCCCCATCCACGATGCCCGCCCCGACGTGGTGTCGGCGGCCCACACGCACACCCAGTACGGAACACCGTTCTCGACGCTCAACGAGCCGTTCCGGCCCATCTGCCAGGAGGCCTGCCAGTTCTTCGAGCGCCACGGGGTCTTCGAGGGCACCGAGCTGTCGGTGGAGAGCATCGACATCGGCAAGCGCATCGCCGTGGCTCTCGGTGAGCACCGGGCGGTGATCCTGCGCAGCCATGGCCTGCTGACGGTGGGCGCCTCGGTGGACGAGGCGGTGGGCTGGTTCGTGATGGCCGAACGGACCGCCGAGGCGCACATCAAGGCCCCCGCCGCCGAGCCGATTCCCGACGACGCCGCTCGTTACACCCGCGACGATCTGGGGCCCGCCGACGGTTGGAAACGATTCCAGTGGCTGGTGAACACTCTGATTCCCGACCCGTCGGTGGTCGGCTGAGCGCTCACGCAACCGACCCGGTCGCGCCCGACCCGTTCGCGACCGCCGGAGGCGGACCCGGTCACAGACCCGGCCGCGCCCCGCCGCGAACCGTTCGCCGGCGTTGCGTGCCGTCTGCGCCTAGGCCACTTCGGCTCGCCGCCAGCCCCAGGCGGCGAGCAGCACGCCGGCGGCTCCCACCGCCAGCGGGACGGCGATCGAGGCGGCGAACGACCGGCCCACCGGCGTCCCCACGTCCCAGCCCGGCTCGACCAGCAGGCTGGCGGCGTAGGAGCGGATCGTGAGCCGCGCCGTGGCGGAGCTGAGCGAGCCGATGACGTTCTCCCACACCAGCAGCACGAGCAGCCCCATCAGCAGCGGTCGCGACAGGATCATCCCGAAGGCCAGGAACACGCCCGCATAGGCCACCGCTGCCAGCAGTGCGCCGGCCGCCACGTCCACGTCCAGGATGAGCCCCGCCACGATCAAGGGGGCCACCAGCAGCACGACAACGACCGTCAGGGCTGCGCCGGCGGCTCCGGCAGTGGCCGACCACGCACGCATGGGTCGGAGCCACAGGTAGACCAGCGTGCGCTCGTCGCGCAGGTCGCCGAACGCCTCCGAAGCGATCAGGAGCGCCCCGAACGGCAGGATGATCGAGAGGCCGAACCACACCAGGAACGCCGCCCCGTCCTCGGGCAGGGTCGCCTCGGCGCTGTTGCGGAGAACGACCGCGATGACGATCGCGAGGGCTGCCAGCACGACCAGCACGACGATCCGGCCCCAGCCGCGCAGCAGCTTGTGGAGCATGAAGCGGAACACCAGCACGGCGTGGCTCACGAGCCCTCCACCAGGTAGCGGAAGACCGACTCCAGGTCGGCGTCGAGGGGCCGCAGCTCGCGGAGGCTCGCCCGGCGGTCGCGGGCCAGCGGGGCTATGGCAGCGGCGAAGCGGCCGGCGCTGGCGGTTGCGACCGTCAGCGCGCTCGGTTCGTGGATCTCCACACCGACGGCGAGTCCCTCGGCGATGAGTCCGGCGGCCAGCGCCCGGGGGGCGTCGGTGGCGATGCGGAAGCGGCTGGGCCGGTCGTCCATGAGGTCGCGGATGCGGCGGAAGTCGCCCTCGGCCAGCAGGCGTCCCTTGCCCATGACCAGCACGTCGGTCCCCAGGCGCTGCACCTCGTCGAGCACGTGGCTGGAAACCAGCACGCAGCGGCCGCTGGCGCCGATGCGGTGGAACAGGTCGATCATCAAGTTGCGCTGGGTCGGGTCGAGGCCGGTGAGCGGCTCGTCGAGGAAGAGCACATCGGGCGCGCACACGATGGCGTACGCCAGCTTCGCCCGCTGGCGCATCCCTTTGGAGTAGGTGTTCAGGCGGCGCTTGTCGCCGGGGTCGAGACCCACGGTGCCGATCGCCTGCTCGGTCGCGGTGGCGGGGTCCGGGATGCCGGACAGGTCCGCGGCCAGCCGCACGAACTCGCGCAGCCGCATGTGCTCGAACAGCGACTCCTGCTGGGGCACCAGGCCGATCCGCCGCCGCAACCCGATGTCGTGGCGGGGGTTGTGGCCGAGGACGCGCACCGTGCCCTCGCTGGGCGCGGCGAGTCCGCAGAGCATGCGAAGCATCGTCGACTTGCCGGCACCGTTGGGTCCCAGCAGGGCCGTCACACCCGCCCCCAGCCGGAACGACACGTCCGAGACCGCCACCAGATCGCCGAAACGCTTGGACACGCGCTCGACTTCGATCATGACGTCGCGGGTCTCGGCGTCGCTCACCGTTCCACCTCCAGGCGCCCGTAGCGCCAGTGGGCGACGCCGCCCAGCAGCGCCGCCCAGGCCACGTTGGCGAGCACCACGAGCCAGGTGGCCATGCCGTCGAGCGTCCCGAGCCCGTCGCTCAGCGGAAGGGCCTGGGAGCGCATGGCGAGCGACTGCGACAGGCGCATCGGATCCAGGACGCCGATCTCGACCGCGACGCCGGCCTCGGCGATCAGCAGCCCGGTGATCCCGGCCGGAACCAGCAGGCACAGGGCGGTCACCACGATGGCCAGCCCGGCCCGCCGGACGAGACTGCAGACGGCCACGGCGAGCGCGGTGGGCACCAGTGCCAGCGAGATGGCCCCCGCCACGCTCTGCAGGCAGAAGACGACGAAGTCACCGGCATGGCCCGGCCCCGACCCCACCGCGGTGTAGACGATGCCGAGCGCCAGCAGGGGCACGAGCGCCATGGCGAACAGCAGCGTGAACACCGACGCCGCCTGGGCGTTCAGGTAGCGGCGGCGGCTGAGAGGCGACGCCAGGTACAGGCTCAGCAGCCCGCTGGAGCGGTCGGTGTTCAACAGCAACGGCGTCGCCAGGACACAGAAAAGCACGACGCCGGCCTGCGGGTAGTACTCGCGCACGGTGTCGAAGCCGAGTTCGCCGAGTTCGGAGAACAGCGTCGCCAGGAAGATCAGCACGACGGCGCGGATCCAGGCGACGAAGAACGACGCCAAGCCGATCAGCTTGCTGCGGAACCGGCGCTTGCGACCGAGGAGCCTGCCGAGCGAGTAGGTGTAGAGCGAGCGGAACGACTGCTGCGGCGGCAGCCGGGGACCGGTGTAGGGGCGGAAGCCGCCCTCGAAGATCTGCGCCTGCTGCCCGCCGGCCCAGTCGCTCACGATGGGTCGCCCGGGCGATCGCCGGGCTCGCCCTGCGAGGCGCTGAAGACCTCGGCCAGGGACCTGTGCTCGGGAAGGACGGATCGCAGCCGCAGCTCGAGGTCGGCCACCGCGTCGCGCACGGCATCGGCGCACGCGGACTCGCTATCGGGGCCCGGGCTCACCGTCGCCAAGCGCACCACCTCGTCGCCTTCGGCGCGGGCCGTGAATCCTGCCGTCTCCAGGGCGGCGGCAAGCTCGGCGGCCCGCTCGTAGACCTCGACCACCAGACCGGCTTCGGTCGCCGTGAGCTCGCTGACCTGCCCGGCGCGCGCCACCCGCCCGGCGTCCAGCATCACGACGCTCGTGCAGACTCGCTCGACCTCCTGCAGGTGGTGCGAGCTGATGAGCACGTTGATGCCGTGCTGGGTGGACAGCCGGCTGATGAGCGCCAGCATGTCGGTGCGCTGCATGGGGTCGAGGCCGTCCGTGGGCTCGTCGAGGATGACCAACTCCGGATGGTGCGCCACCGCCTGGGCCAGCTTGACGCGCTGGCGTTGACCTGTGGACATGGTGCCGATGGGGCGGAAGCGCTCCTCGCCCAGGCCCACTTCCCAGAGCGTGTCGCTGGCCCGCTGGGTGGCGCGGACATGCGGCAGCCCGTGCAGGCGGGCGATGTGTGCCACCAGGTCGGCGGCGGTCATGTCGCCCGGCAGATGGTGGTGCTCGGGGGCGAACCCCAGCCGCTGCCGCACCTCGGGACCTGCGACGTCGGGGTCGACGCCCAGCACGCTCAACCTGCCGGCGTCGCGCTCTCGCAATCCCAGGACCAGCGTCAGCAGCGTCGTCTTGCCGGCCCCGTTGGCGCCCAGCAGGCCGGTCACGCCCTCGCCGATCGTGACGTCCACGCCGCTCAGCGCCACCGTGGAGCCGAAGCGCTTCACCACGCCCGCCGACTCCACGATCACCACAATCGGCAGCCTAATGGTGGTCTCTCCGCAGCCAGCGGTCCGCGGCCGCCCGCCCTCGGGGGTTTGTGGTCGTCCGGTCGGGTGCCGCCGGTGTCCGTCGGCGGATCGTCTGGCGAAATCGATCCGGCGCCGGCCCCCAGCGTCCCCCGCCCTCGGTTGTCGGCCCCGCCCTCGGTTGTTTGCGGTCAGGTTCCGATGCCCATGTGGGCCAGCAGGTCGGCGATCTGGTTGCCGATGACCTCCATTGACAGGTGTTCTGCGGCGATCCGGCGGTTGTGTGTGAGCAGTTCGTTGTCGCCGGAGGCGAGGTGGGCGCGGAGCGGGTCGAGGTCGTCGGGGTCGAACCATCTGAAGCCGAGGGCTAGTAGTTCTTGCGCGACCGGGTAGTGGCTGACGACTGCGGGGCGGCCGTGGACAGCGGCTTCCACCGGGGGGTTGCCGAATCCCTCCCACCGGGAGGTGAACACCACCGCGTCGGCCGCTGCGTAGATGTCGGCGACGCTCGGCGCGGGGTACCGCAGGACGCGGCAGCGTGCCCCCGACAGCATGCGCCTCAGGGCCGACTCGTAGCCCTCCTCGGTGGGGCCGGTGAGCCAGTAGGTGGCGCCGAGGTCCTCGCAGACTTGCAGGGCGCGGGGGATGTCCTTGCGGGGGATGGCGCGCACCGGATGGGCGATCAGCAGTTCGTTCCCGTCGACGTCTAGCAGCCGCCGGGTGCCCGCCCGGTCGCCGGGTCGTACGTCGGTCTCGAAGGGGTTGTAGATGGTCGTGGCGCTGATTCCCCGCTCGGCCATGTCGGCTTCGGTGAGCCGGTTGATGGTGACGTGGCGCCAGGCCCCGTCGTCGGGGGGCAGTTCGGTGATGTGGGCGAAGCGTTCCCGTTGCCACGACGGGTCGTGGTGGTGCAGCACGGCGGGCCGTCCGGCCAGCACGCCGGCCAGCACCCGCGCCGCGGGCAGGTTCAGCGGGATCGTGCAGAGGTTCTCGACGATCACGAGGTCGGCGTAGGCGAGGGCGGCGGACACCTCGCCGGGGTCCGGGGGCTGCGAGGCGTTGATCTCCAGGCCCGCGACCCGCCGGTCGACAGGTCCCTCACCGGCCACGGTCACCACGTTGTGGCCCAGCCGCTCGAGGATCGCTCCCCAGTGGGTGGCCACCACCGAGACCCCGTCGGCCAGCCCCAGGCGGAACGACACGATCGCAACGGTCGGCACCCCGGCGACGCTACCGCCGGCACCCCCGGCGGGCGGCCCGGCCGCATCGGGTGCTCGTTCGGCCGACATCCCGGCGGCGATCCGGCTTGCGGGCGCCGGCAGGTCACTCCAGGCGCACCTCGGCGCAGCGGCTGGGGGCGCCGGCGGGGTCGAACCGCCGGGGCTGCTCGATGAACCCGCTGCCGGGGCGATCCGTGTTGAGGTAGTCCTCGATGGCGTTGGCGGTTGCCACCGCGGCTATGGCGATGTAGTCGTCGGTGGCGAACAATTCGGCCTCGGAGGCGTTCGACAGGTAGCCGTACTCCACGAGGACCGCCGGGATCGCCGGCCGGGCGATCATGCCGTAGGCGTCGCCGCCGTAGGGGGACAGCACCCGGAGCACGCCGGCGTCGGGCAGGCGGCTCCAGCTGACGTCGGCGAACATGCTGAGCGAGGTGGTGATCTCTTCGTAGAGCAGGCCCCCGAGGCGGGCCGAGTCGCTGCGTGGGGTGGCGTCGTCGGTGGACTGGACGTAGACCTCGGTGCCCGGTGAGGCGCCCAGCGTCTGCGTCGGTCCGTTGTGGTGCAGCGAGATCAGGGCGTCGGCGCCCACGGCGTCGGCGAGGGCGGCACGCACCGACAGGAGCGTCCCGTAGTCGCCGGTGCGGGTGGTGGCGGTGGGGATGCCGCGGCGGGCGAGCTCGGCAAGGATGGCGCGGCTCAAGGTGAGGTTCAGTTCGTCCTCGGCGAGGCCGTTGGGGCCGACCGCGCCGACCTCGAACGGCCCGCCGTGGCCCGGGTCCAGCACCACCCGCATGCCGTCGATGGGGTCGCCGCTGCTGACCTCCGCGGCGTTGCCGCAGGGCGTGCGCACCAGGTAGTTGCCGCCGGCGCTTCCGATCACGGCGACCGGCACGCCGGTCGGTGTCAGCAGGGCGCGGGGCAGGCCGGGTAGGTCGGCGCCGTCGGACTGGACGGCCGTCTTGTCTGCTGCGGCCTCGGACTCGACGGCCGCTCCGTCCGCCGCCGTCGCCTGCTCCCGGAAGACCGGTTCGTGCAGCGGCGAGCTCGCCAGCCAGCGTCCCACCGGCGCGCCCGCGGGCACGACCCGCAAGGCGGGCAGGATCGCCTCGGACCAGCTGCCGTCGGGTCGCCGCTGCTGGAGTCCCACCTCGATGCGCCCACCGCCGGTCGGGCGCCGCGCCGTGATGCGCATCTCGACGGTGCCGGCGGCGGTCTGCACTTCCAGGGGCGTGCTCTGAACCCAGCGGTCTACCGGGGCGCTGGGCGGCAGGAAGCGCCGGGTCGGCAGCAGGCGGTCGCTCCACTCGCCGCCGTCGAGGCGTTGCTGCAGTGCGACCTCGATGCGCCCGCTGCTCAGGACCTGGGCCTGGATCCGGAGCTGCGGCTCCGCCTGGGCGGCGACGACCAGCGAGGTGGCCAGGACGGCTGCGACGGCGACGACGCTGGCCAGCCACACCCGGAGGCGGCCGATTCGTTTCACGTGCACCAGGGGATACTACGGCGGTGGAGTTGCGGGAGCGGGTGCTGGCGGTGCTGCGGCGGCACTGGGTGGATATCCCGCCCGGTGGGGGGTACACCGCGCCCAACCGGGGCCGCTACCCGTGGCAGTGGCTGTGGGACTCGTGTTTCTGTGCCCTCATCTGGGCCGAACTGGGTGATGATCGCGGTCTCGACGAGTTGGCGCAGGTGCTGGGCGCGGCCGACGCCGCCGGCTGCGTGCCGCACATGACCTACCAGCTGGACCCCCGCCACCTCGTGGACTTCTGGGGCCGGCAGGGGACCTCCAGCATCACCGGGCCGCCCATGTACGGCCACGCCCTCGCCGAGTTGCAGCGCCGCGGTGCCCACGTACCCGAGCGGCTGGTCGCAGCCGCGGCGGCCGGCCTGGAGTTCCTGCTGCACCGCAGGGAGCGCCACATCGAGTCGGGTTTGGTGCTGTTGTGCCATCCGTGGGAGTCCGGTGCCGACAACGACCCGCGCTGGGACGACTACTGCGAAGGCGGTTTCGACGAGGGGCGCTGGTTCGAGGCCAAGGGGAAACTGCTGGGCGCGATCGAGCGCAGTGCGGGCGGGTCCCCACTCTTCAACCCGAAGTTCGCCGCGGCGTCGGCAGGTTTCTCAGCGCTGGTGGCGTTCAATGCCCTCGAGCTGGCCGAGGCGACCGGCGCCCTCGAGCCGGCTGCCGCCCACCGCCTGGCCGACGCCGTGCGCGACCGCTGGGACGGCGACCTGTGCAGCTACACCGACGCCGGCGACGCCGAAGCAGGCTCGGGCCGCATCCGCACCGCCTACGGCCTACTGGGCCTGCTCGTGGAGGGCGACGCCGGTCGGACCGCAGCCGGTGTCGCCGGGTCGCCCGTCGCCGATCGGGGGGTCGTGGTGTCCGGGGCGTTGTCTGGTTCTGGTGATGGGCGGGCGGCCGCCGTGCCCGGGGGCCTGTTGGGTTCTGTCGGCGAGCGTGCGTCCGCTGTCGCCGCCGAGTTGACCGACCCGCGGGCCTACGGCGGGGCGTACGGCCCGGCAGGCGTGCACCGAGCCGAGCCTGCGTTCGCCGCCGGTAGCTACTGGCGGGGACCATCGTGGCCGCAGATCAACTACCTGCTGTGGCTGGGGCTGCGGCGCGCCGGCCAGGCAGACGCCGCCGGCACTCTGGCGCAGGCCACCGTGGCCGGCGCCGTGAAGTCGGGCCTCGCCGAGTACTGGGACAGCGACGACGGAACGGGCCTGGGCGCCATCCCTCAGAGTTGGGCCGGCCTGGCGCTGCTGATGTCCTAACCCGCCCCCGGAGCCTCTCCATTCTCGGAGCTTCCCGGTCGCCGGTGTGTGCGCGGACCGCCGGCCTGCTCCGTTCTGAGAGCCCTTCGGCCCCTGGAGTCTCCCCGCTCCGGCCTCGTGTCTCGTCATTCCGGCGAAGGCCGGAATCCAGTGCCGCCGGACTCGCTCGCGTCCGCCGCACCCGTGCAGCCCCGGACTCCTGGGTTTGGTGCTTCGGGTGTCCCGGACCGCCCTCCGCCGTACATCGCGCGAACGTGGCTCGATAATTCTGGTTCTGTTCAGAAATAGTTCATACTGATGTTGCTATTCTGTCCTGGCCATACTATATTATGAGGAGAAGCAACTAAGGCGACTCACCCGAAGATGTGGTGTGAGCCAGGAGCTTCAGAGACAGGGGGTGACGGGCAGATGGGCGATGGTGCGATGCGGGGGAAACCGGCTCGAGCTGACTCGGGAGGCCGCGGGCCGGCTGGGGCTGATTCGGGAGGCCGCGGGCCGGCTGGGGCTGATTCCGGAGGCCGCGGGCCGGCTGGTGATGTTCGGGTCGCCGAGTGGGCGGCGCTGGGTGAGTGGTTGGGTTCGCCGCCGGCGTGGCCGCAGGTCGATTCGGGTGTGTTGCGGGATTGTTTGGGGTTCGTGGGCCGGGCGCGGGCGTCACTGGCGGCATTGGAGGCCGACGTGGTCGCCGAGGTGGCGCGCCGCGAGGGCGACGCCGCCACTGAGGAGATCCTGCGGCGGGACAAGAAGCGTTCCCGGCGCGGCGCCCGCAAGGCCGTGAGGACCGCGGCGCAGTTGGAGTGGGCTCCGAAGGTGGCCGGCAAGCTCGCCGACGGGTCGATCACTCCTGAGGCTGCGGGGTTGATCCTCGACGCCGACGCGGACACGCCGGTGGACCAGCGGGCGTTGCTGGAGGCCGCCGAAGAAGAACCCGACGATGTGTTCCGGCGCACGTTGAAGGACCACGTCAACGAGCGCACCAGCGCCCAGGAACTGGAGAGGCGCCGGGAAGCTCAGCGGTGCCGGCGGCGGGCTTCGATCAGCGAGCAGCCCGATGGCATGTTCCACCTGTTCGCCCAGTTCGATCCCCTCACCGGGGCGCGGGTGCAGGCCGCGCTCATCGCCAAGTCCGACGAACTGTTCCGCAGCGAGGACTCCAAGGACCGCCCGACGGCACCCCAGCGCTTCGCCGACGCGCTCGCAGATCTCGTGTGCACCAACGACGGCGCCGGCGCGCCGGCCGGTGTGGAGTTGATCGTGCTCGCCGACTACGACTTGGTCCACGACGAGATCGCCAACACCCGCTTGACCGACGGCACCCGCCTCACCGAAGCCGAGACCCTCGCCGTGGCGTGTGACGCCAAGATCCTGCCGGGCATCTTCAACAAACACACCGCCAACGTCGCCCTGGGCCGCTCGCAGCGCAAAGTCCCCCCGTGGCTGCGCAAACAACTCATCGCCCGCGACGGCGGCTGCATCGGCTGCGGCGCCCACCACAAGATCTGCGAAGTTCACCACATCAAGCACTGGAAACACGGCGGCGAAACCACTCTCGAGAACACCTGCCTGTTGTGCTGGCGCTGCCACCACGTACGTGTCCACCAGAACCGCGAAGAAATCACCCGCCACCCCAACGGGCGACTCACCCTCGCACCACCCGCCAACCCACCTCCCGGACCCGCCGGTCCGCCAGATGGCGACCAGAGAGACCGGCGCGAGCCGCGAGACAGCGGCGAACACCACCGCTCGACCAGCGGCCAGCGACGAGGACCACCCCGCATCCCCGAGACGAACCCAGCCGGCCCCACAGCGCTGCCGTTCCCAGTTTCAAGAACGGTCACTGCACCCCACGTCGAACACTGAAGGCCATGCCGGCCCGAAGTCGAGGGTCGATCCGGCGGCGGGGGAGAACTCGACCGTGGGTCGGAGTCCGGTGGCGGGATGAGTCCGGCAGTGACCTAGCCGGCGTGGGCGGCTTCGGCTCGCTGGCGGAGGTCGGTGACCGCGGCGGCCAGGCCCTTGTCGTTGGGCTGAGCCGGTTGTGATCTAGCTGTGTCGGGCGGCTTCGGCTCGCTGGCGGAGGTCGGTGACCGCGGCGGCCAAGCCTTCGGGATGGCCGAAGACGGCGCTGCCGGCCACGAAGACGTTCGCCCCTGCGGCGGCCGCTCCGGCCACGGTCCCCGGGCCGATGCCGCCGTCCACCTCCAGGTCGATCTCCCGCCCGGATTCGTCGATCATCCGGCGAACCTCGGCGATCTTGGGCTCCATGGTTGCGATGTACTTCTGGCCGCCGAAGCCGGGGTTCACCGTCATCACCAGCACCATGTCCGTGAGGTCCAGCACCTGGGCCACGGCCGCACTCGGGGTCGACGGGTTGAGCGCCACACCGGTTGCAGTGCCCAGCCCCCGGATCTGCTCGAGCGTGCGGTGCAGGTGGATGCACGCCTCGGCGTGCACGATCAGCAACTCGCATCCCGCCTCCACGTAACGCCCCGCCAGCGCCTCCGGGGCCTGCACCATGAGGTGCACCTCGAACGGCAGGGACGTGTGCGGGCGGGAGGCGGCGATGACGTCGGGGCCGAAGGTGATGTTCGGGACGAAGGCGCCGTCCATGACGTCCCACTGGATGCGGTCGGCCCCGGCGGCCTCCAGCGCCGCGCAGTCCGCTCCGAGCCGGCTGAAGTCGGCGCTGAGGGTGGAGGGCACGATGTGGATCGGCGGATTCGTGGTCATGGCGAGCCGGGGAGGGGACAGGGCGCCGTCAGGTTACTTCCCGTTGGATCGCAGCCCGGGGCGCTGGGGGACGAGGGGCCACAGGCAGCAGCCCGGCGCGGCGCCGGGGAGCAGCGGGACGAAGGCCGCGGGCTACTTGCCGGTCGATCGCACACCGGGGAGCAGCGGGACGAAGGCCACAGGCAGCAGCCCGGCGCGGCGCCGGGGCGCGATGCCCGAATCCCCGACGGTGGGCGACCTTTCGCCTGACACCCTGGGGTCTGACGTCCCGGCGCCCGACGCCGGTTTCTCGTACAGCGCCAATTGCTGGTCCCTCCCGGTGGCCCCGACAGGTGCCACCAGCCGGCCCCCCTCCGCCAACTGTCCGAACAGTGCCGCAGGAACGCTGCGCGCCGCTGCGGAGAGGAAGATGGCGTCGTACGGGGCGCCCGGCAGGTGGCCCTGCGCCCCATCGGCCCACAGCACCGTCACGTTGTCGTAGCCGAGATCGCTCAGCCGCGCCCGGGCATCGGAGGCCAGGGATTCGATCCGTTCCACGGCGACCACCTCGGCGGCCAGGCGGCTCGCCACGGCCGCCGCATACCCCGAGCCGGCGCCGACCTCCAGCGCCCGGTCGGTGGGCGCCAGCCGCAGCGCCTCCAGCGTCACGGCCACCACGTACGGCTGCGAGACGGTCTGGCCGAACCGCAGCGGCAGCGCCCGGTCGGCGTAGGCGCTGCGCCGCTGGCCGGGAGGGACGAACGACTCCCGGGGCACCGAACCCATCGCCTCGAGCACCCGCTTGTCGCGCACCCCGCGCCGGGCGAGGTCGTGGCGCACCATCTCCGCCCGGTGGGCGTCGAACGGCGGTTGTGGTCGGGTCTTCATGGTGCTGGTCCCCCCGGTGAGTCGAACGACAGAGCGCCGGTCGGCGGCTCCGCGGCCGAGCACCTCGACCCGACGGTACCACCGGCCCCGCAGCGGCGACCCCGACGGGGGAATCAGCGACAACCGGCGACGAGCCTCGCCCGAACCAAATCCGGGGGACCGAACCCAGCGCAACCTGCCCCGGCTGTGGCCCAGGATCGTTGGGGTTGGTGTTCGGGGTCCCGTGCCGAGCCGTGCCCCGGCGTCTCGGCAGGCGCCGGGCGGCGTCCCGCCGAAGCCTGCCCCCTACTGTGGGGCGATGCCCCGGCTGTTCGTGGCCGTCTGGCCGCCCGGCGACGTGATCGACGCCCTGGCCTCGCTGCCGCGGCCAACCATCCCGGGAGTGCGGTGGACCCCGCCCGAGCGCCTGCACGTGACCCTGCGGTTCTTCGGCGCCGCGGACGAGGGGACCGTCGTCGACAGACTCGCCGGTGAGCGATTCCCGCCGGCCGGCGTGCACATGGGTCCGGGCGTGGAGCTACTGGGTCGAGGGGTTCTCGTCGTCGCGGCTCGCGGCCTGGAGGATCTCGCTGCCCGGGTGGCGGCGGCGACCGCCCACATCGGCCAACCCCCGCCGGACCGCCCGTTCCACGGCCATGTGACCGTCGCCCGCTACAAGGGCAAGCCGCCCGAGGGCTACGCGCCGCAATTCCAAGCCGACTTCGACGCCACCGAGATCGCCCTCGTACGCAGCCACCCGCCCGGCAACTACACGAACGTGGCGACATTCGCCCTGCCCTGAGCCGACCGCCGAGGGAGACCATCCCGAACGCGACCAGGCGGTCTCCTAGCATTGGCGATCGTGGCTGATTCATTGCAGGGATCAGGAGACGCTCTGCTCGATTGCTATGAGCCCGCCCGGGGATTCGACGAGGCATTCGAATCCGACGGCTCGGCCCGCGGCGTCTACCGCAGGATCGTCGAACGCTTCGGCGAGTTGGACGCCGGCGAGGCGCAGCGACTCGAACGGCTCGTCGCCGATGAGTTCCGCCGCCAGGGCATCACCTTCACCGTGTACAGCGAGGAGGAGGGCACCGAGCGGATCTGGCCCATGGACCTCTTCCCCCGGCTCATCTCGGCGACCGAATGGGACGAGTTGGAGCGGGGCCTCACCCAGCGGGTCACCGCCCTCAACTGTTTCCTCGCGGACCTGTACTCCGGCGACGGTGCCGCGATCGCCGACGGGATCGTTCCCAGGTGGCTGGTGGTGTCCTCCCGCGGCTTCGAGCGCAACGCCATGGGAATCGAGGTGCCGCACGGCGCGCACTGCAACATCGCCGGCATCGACGTCGTGCGCGACGCCGGTGGCCGCTACCGCGTGCTGGAGGACAACCTGCGCAACCCCAGCGGGATCTCCTATGTGATCGAGAACCGGGCGGCCATGGCCAAGGCGTGCAGCTGGCTGTTCTACGACCACGCCACCCAGCCGGTGGAGCAGTACGGGCGGATGCTGCGCTCCACGCTGGAGTCGATGGCCCCCGGCGGCAAGGACTCGCCCCACGTGGTGGTGCTGACCCCCGGCATCTTCAACGCGGCCTACTTCGAGCACGCCTTCCTGGCTCGCTCGATGGGTGTCGAGTTAGTGGAGGGCCGCGACCTCGTGGTCGACGGCGGCACGGTGTTCGCCCGGACCATCGAGGGGCTCATCGCCGTGGACGTCATCTACCGGCGCATCGACGACGACTTCCTGGACCCTGTTGCCTTCCGGCCGGACTCCACTTTGGGCGTCCCCGGGCTGCTCGGCGCGCTCCGGGCGGGGACCGTGACGGTCTGCAACGCGATCGGCAACGGTGCCGCCGACGACAAGGCGGTCTACCCGTACGTACCCGATCTGATCAGGTACTACCTCGGCGACGAGCCGATCATCGACAACGTCTCCACCTACATGATGTGGGATCCCGACCAGCGAGCCGAGGCGCTGGGGCGGCTCGATGAGTTGGTGGTCAAGCCGGTGGGGGAGTCGGGCGGTTACGGCGTGCTGATCGGGCCCCACGCGAGCGACGAGGAGTTGGAGACCGCCCGCGCCGCCATCGAGGCCGATCCCCGGAACTGGATCACCCAGGAGGTCGTGCAACTCTCGAGCCTGCCGTCGTTCACCGGGGAGCGCCTCGAGCCCCGCCACGTGGACCTGCGGCCCTTCGTGTTGACCGGCGAGCGGACCGAGGTGTTCCCCGGCGGCCTCACCCGCGTGGCGATGCGGCGCGGGTCGCTCATCGTGAACTCCTCGGCGGGTGGCGGCTCGAAGGACACCTGGGTGCTGACACCGGAGTACTCGTAGTGGCCGGCCGGCGGTCGCAGCGGTGATCCTGGCCCGTCACGCCGACGCCCTCTTCTGGGTGGGCCGCTACCTGGAGCGGACCGAGGCGACGGTCCGCTGCCTGGACTACGCCGCCAACTCCATCATCCACCTGCGCCCCGACGAGGCCCGCATCGAGATCGAGCAGCTCGTCAAGACGCTCGGCCTCGAGTCGGTGGCGGCGCCTCTCGGCAGCCTCGGCGGGCGCCGGCAGCTGTTCGCCTTCCTCCTTTCCGACACCGCCAACCCCGGCTCGGTGCTCTCGGCGGTCAGCGCCGTCCGCGAGAGGCTGCGCTCGACGCGGGAGCGGATACCGATCGAGCTCTGGGAGGAGGCCAACGGCCTTTACCTGCGGTTCCGGGAGTTCGGCGACACCGAAATCCCGCCGGAGCAACTGCACGAGGTCCTTCTCATGGTCCGTCGGGCCTGCCTGGCCATCAGCGGCGTGCTGAACGAGGGCATGCGGCGCGACGAGGGCTACGAGTTCATCCTCATCGGACGGATGATCGAACGGTCGGTCTTCACCGTCGGACTCCTCGTCGCCGGCTACACCGACCCCCGGGACGTCATGGACGCCACCCGGATGCTGCGGCTGACCAGCTCGCTGCAGGCCTACCATCGCCGGCACGGGCACGCGCCCGATGCCGAGGGCGTGGTGCGCTACCTGCTGGCGGGGACCGACCTGCCGCGCTCTGTCCTGTCGTGCCTGCTGCGGGCCGAGGAGAGCCTGCGGGGCGTCGGTTCGGTCGCCGATGCGCTCGACGGGCCGCGCCGCCGTGCGGGTCTGCTGCGCGCCCGCCTCGAACTCGGCGAGATCACCGAGGCGATGTCGCAGGAGCCGCTGCCGGCACTGTCGGAACTCCACTGGGACCTGGCCGAGGTGGCGAGCGAGATCGCGGCGGGGGTTGTGCCGCCGCTCGGCTTCCCGACGGCCAGCTCCCAGTACCTGCGCCCCGGCGGGGCCCCTCCGGACGCGGACCCATTGCCGGCGGACCCCTCCGCCGAGCCGGGCCGCAGCCTGTCGCCGGGGATCGACCGGTGAAGCTGGATCGGTGAGGGTCGACCCGTGAGGCTGGATATCCGCTACCGGATGCACTTCCGGTACTCCAAGCCGGTCCGGGAGTCGCAGAACGAGATGCGGGTCCGCCCCCGGGATGACGAGACGCAGCGTGTCCTGTGGTCCCGGCTGACGACGGTGCCGCCGACGCAGGTGTTCAGCGCGTTCGACTACTGGGGCACCGCGGTCGACCACGTCGGCATCAGGACCCCGCACCCGTCACTCGAATTGGTTGCCGAGACGTCCGTCGAGACCTCGGCCCGCCCGGTGCCGGCGCCCGACGCCCCGGTCGAGGGCTTGTCGGACCCCGGCTTCCGCGCCGCCCATTTCGAGTTCCTCGAGCAGTCCGAGCACGTCGGTTGGCACCCCGGCGACGGCGTCGCCCACCTGGCCGCAGCGGCAGCTGAGGGCGCCCGGTCGGTGCAGGAGCTTCTGGCGGCGGTGGTGGCGGCGGTCCGGGGAGCGCTCCGCTACGAGTCCGACACGACCGACATCGGCGTGTCGCTCGGGGAGTTGCTCGCCGGCGGGGTCGGGGTCTGCCAGGACTTCGCGCACCTGGCAATCGGGATGCTGCGCAGCGTCGGCGTGCCCGCCCGCTACGTGTCGGGTTACCTCTTCGCCGCCGATGAGACCGCGGCGGGAACCGAGACCGCGGACGTGGTGAGCGTGCAGACCCACGCCTGGATCGAGGCGGCGGTACCCGGTGCGGGCTGGTGGGCGCTGGATCCCACCAACGGCGGCGAGGTGGGGGAGCGGCACGTCGTCATCGGCTGGGGACGCGACTACAGCGACGTGCCACCCGTGCGCGGGGCGTTCATGGGCAGCGCCTCAGCGGAGGTCGAGGCCGAGGTGGTGATCGGCAGGCGACGGTCCGACGAGCCCCAATCAACCCCCCGCCGCCCCAGCCGCCCCCCCCGCCCCGGGGGGGGCCCCCCCCCCCCCCCCCCCCCCCCCGGGGGGGGGGCGGCGCCCCCCCCCCCCCCCCCCCCCCCCCCCCCAACCCCCCCAAACACCCCGAACCGGCACCGAGCCGCGACACGGGCCGCCGGCGCGCGGACCGAG
>JAPONU010000512.1 GCA_026713745.1 bacterium | reverse complement strand
GTACCGCAACCGGGTGGTCGACGCTGAGGCGGAGCGGCTCCTGCGGCTGCTGCCCACCCTTGTCATCGAGGGGCCCCGTGGCTGCGGCAAGACCACGACGGCGCGCCGGCTGGCCGAACGGGAGCTGCTTCTCGAGACCGACCCGAGCGCTCGCGGCCACGCCGAGCACGGCACGCTCCCGCTCGGTGACGGGCCCTACCCGTTGTTGATCGACGAGTGGCAGCTGGCGCCCGCCGCATGGAACGCGGTGCGTCATGCGAGTGACCTGCTGCAGGGGCCGGGACGTTTCATCCTGACCGGTTCGGCGAGCCCCAGTGACGAGGTGACCCGCCACTCCGGAGCGGGCAGGGTCGCCCGCGTCCGGATGCGCCCGATGTCCCTGTTCGAGTCGGGCGACTCGACCGGTGACGTGAGCCTCGGCACCCTCCTCGACGGCGGATCGTCCTCGGCCCTGAACACCCGTGGTCATGACCCCCGCAGCCCCGACGCCGAGTTGCGCCGCGTCATCGATGCCCTGTGCCGGGGAGGATGGCCGGCTTGCGGCCGGCTGTCACCCGCCGAGGCGCAGGAGTTCCTGCACCTCTACCTCGAGGAGTTGTGCCGCGTGGACGTTCGAAGGGTCAACGGCACCCGGCACGATCCACTGCTGGTGCGCCGCGCCGTCACCTCGCTGGCACGCAATACCGCCACCTCTCCCAGCGGCACCACGCTGGCGGCGGACATCGGCGTGCAACGCCCGGTCGCGCCCGAGACTCTCGCCGGCTATCTCGACGCCCTGACCCGGAACTTCGTTCTCGAGGACCAGCCCGCATGGACCCCTCGACTGCGCTCGCGCGCCCGCCTGCGGAGAGCCCCCAAACGTCACCTGGTGGACCCGGCTCTGGCCGTTTGCGCCCTCGGCGCCGGCCCCGGCCAACTGTTCAGCGACCGGGAGACTCTCGGCTTCCTGTTCGAGTCGCTGGCGGTCCGCGATCTGAGGGTCTACGCCGGGAGCGCCGGGGCGACCGTCTCCCACTATCACGACAGCAACCACCTCGAGGTGGACATCATCGTCCAGCGGCGTGACGGGGCGTGGCTGGCCGCCGAAGTGAAACTCGGCCGCCCGGCGGCCATCGACCAAGCCGCCGAGGCGCTGGCGCGTCTGCGCCGTCAGATAGACGTCGACCGCATGCCCGAGCCGGCAAAGCTGCTGGTCATCACGGCCACCGGGCACGCCTACGAACGCCCCGACGGCATCGCCGTGGCCCCGCTGACCATGCTCGGCCCCTGAGGCGACGCCCGGATGCCCCGTGGATCGGTAGCGCTACAACCCGTGGATCGGTAGCGCAGTCGCGCGCGGACTGCGGCGCGTGTGGTCACACCGGGCCATACTGGCATCGTGAAAGTCGCCGTTTCGATTCCTGACCGTCTCCTCCGGCGGGCGGAGCGCTTGGCCGAACGCGCCAGGATGTCCCGCTCCCAGTTGTACGCGGTTGCGCTGGAGAGGCACGTCGATCTCGAGGACGACGACCGGATCACCCGTCGGCTCGACGCCGTGTACGGCGCGCGGGACTCCCGCCTCGATGCCGGCCTGGTGGCAGCGCAGGCCGAAGCCGTGCGCGAGCGGTGGTGATCGCGAGCGACGGGTGCTGTGACGCGGCGACATCCACGGGGCGACACGGGCACGGCCAACCGTCGGCGGGTCAGGCGGCGCCGGTAGCGTTCACGGGATGAGCGAGAGCCCCGCCGCGGCCGGCCGCGTGCCCGAGCGGCCGACCCTGGAGGGGTTGGAGGCTCGCTGGGGTGCCTGGTGGGACGCCGAGGGGGTCTACCGGTTCGATCGGGGGCGGACGCGGGCTGAGGTGTTCTCGATCGACACGCCGCCGCCGACCGTCAGTGGGTCCCTGCACGTGGGGCACGTGTTCAGTTACACGCAGACCGACTGTGTGGCCCGCTACCAGCGGATGCGGGGGCGGGAGGTCTTCTACCCGATGGGCTGGGACGACAACGGCCTGCCCACCGAGCGCCGGGTGCAGAACTACTTCGGCGTGCGCTGCGACCCGTCGGTGCCCCACGACGAGAACTTCGCCCCGCCCACCGATCCCGCTGAGCCCGTGCCCATCGGCCGGCGGAACTTCATCGACCTGTGCCTGCAACTCACCGAGACCGACGAGCAGGCCTTCGAGGACCTCTACCGGCGCCTCGGCGTGTCGGTGGACTGGGGCCTCACGTACACCACCATCGGCGAGCGCTGCCGGCGGGTGTCGCAGCGGGCCTTCCTGCGCAACCTGGCCCGCGGCGAGGCCTACCAGGCCGAGGCTCCCTGCCTGTGGGACGTCACGTTCCGCACCGCTGTGGCGCAGGCCGAACTGGAGGACCGCCCTCGCCAGGGCGCCCTCCACCGGTTGGCCTTCGCTCGCAGCGACGGCGGCGGGGACATCCTCATCGAGACCACCCGCCCGGAGATGGTGGCGGCCTGCGTGGCGCTCGTGGCGCACCCTGACGACGACCGCTACCGGCCGCTGTTCGGCTCGACGGTGCGCGTGCCGCTGTTCGACACCGAGGTGCCAGTGCTGGCCCACGCCCTCGCCGAGCCCGGCAAGGGCACCGGCATCGCCATGGTCTGCACCTTCGGCGACACCGTCGACGTCACCTGGTGGCGCGAGCTGGAACTGCCGGTGCGGCCCATCATGGGGCCCGACGGGCGGATGCTGGCCGAGCCGCCCGACGCCCTGGCGAGCGCCGGCGCCCGGGCGGCGTACGCCGAGATCGCCGGGCTCACCGCCAACGGGGCCCGCCGCCGCATCGTCGAGCTCCTCGCCCACTCGGGCGCCCTCGTCGGCGAGCCGCAGCCCACGAGCCACGCCGTGAAGTTCTTCGAGAAGGGCGACCGGCCGCTGGAGATCATCACCACCCGCCAGTGGTACCTGCGCAACGGCGGGCGCGACCTGCCGCTGCGCAAGGAACTGCTGGACCGCGGCACCGAACTGGCCTGGGTGCCGGAGTTCATGGGCACCCGCTACACCAACTGGGTCGAGGGCCTCAACGGCGACTGGCTGGTGAGCCGCCAGCGCTGGTTCGGTGTGCCGATCCCCGTGTGGTACGCCCTCGACGACGCCGGCCGGCCGCAGTACGACCGGGTGCTGGTGCCCGCCGAGGACTCACTGCCGATCGATCCGGCCTCCGACGCCCCGCCGGGGTACGAGGAGTCGCAGCGAGGGAAGCCGGGCGGCTTCACCGGCGACCCCGACGTGATGGACACCTGGGCCACCTCGTCGCTCACCCCGCAGATCGCGTGCGGCTGGGAGGAGGACCCCGACCTGTTCGCCCGCACCTTCCCGATGGACGTGCGCCCCCAGGCCCACGAGATCATCCGCACCTGGCTGTTCTCCACGGTGGTGCGCGCCCACCTGGAGCACGACTCGCTGCCCTGGCGGCGGGCCGCCATCTCGGGCTGGGTGCTGGACCCGGATCGCAAGAAGATGTCCAAGTCGAAGGGCAACGTGGTCACTCCCGTCGGGCTGCTGGACGACTACGGCGCCGACGCGGTGCGCTACTGGGCGGCCAGAGGGCGTCCTGGCACCGACACCGCCTTCGACGAGTCGCAGATCAAGGTGGGGCGGCGCCTGGCCATCAAGATCCTCAACGCCGCCCGCTTCGTGCTGGGCCTGGCCGGAGCCACCGACCGCGGCGACACCCCTGCGGCCGCCGCCGGCGCCGTCACAGAGCCGATCGACCGGGCGCTCCTCGCCAAACTCGGCGACCTGCTCGACGGCGCCACCGAGGCCTTCGAAGCCTTCGACTACGCCCGGGCCCTGGAACGCACCGAGCGGTTCCTCTGGGACTTCACCGACAACTACGTGGAGCTGGTGAAGAACCGTGCCTACCGGGACGGCGACGCCGGCGCCAGCGCCCGGGCGGCCCTGCAGATCGCCCTCAGCGCTCAGCTGCGCCTGTTCGCACCGTTCCTCCCGTTCACCTGCGAGGAGGCGTGGTCGTGGTGGCAGCAGGGCTCGATCCACCGGGCCCCGTGGCCGCAGCGGGCGGAACTGCCCGATGCCGGCGACCCGGCTGTGCTGGCCGCCGCCTCAGAAGTCCTGGGTCGGGTGCGCCGGGCCAAGAGCGAAGCCCGCCGCAAGCTGCGCACCCCCGTCACCCAGGCACACGTCACAGCGCCGCCGGAGTTCCTGGAGGCCCTGACCGCCGCTCAGGGAGATCTCTGCGACGCCGGCAACATCGTGGACCTGGCCCTCAGCCCCAGCACCGACGGCGAGGGGCCGACAGTCGAGTCCCGCCTGGCAGCCGAGTAGGCGGCCCGACCGGACAGAACCAGAACCTCGAGGGAGGGGTACGGGGGGGCCGGCCGGCGGAGCGATTTCGCCAGAGGGTCCCGACGGCGGCCACCCGCACCCCGGCCGGACCCGGCCCGACTTCCGCCGCAACCCCGACACGGTCGCCCGAAATCCCTGGCTTGTCACAGGCCCCTGCTACCGTGCGAAGCATCGTTCGCGCCGTAGGAGGAGGCCATGCCGACGCTGGATTTCAAGGGAAAACAGCACGTATACGCCCACCATCTCACCGTCCCTTGGCGCCCCCTCGTCCCACATCCAGAGAAGTCGGTAGGCAACGGCGCCATCGACGACAACCTCATCATCCATGGCGACAACCTGCACGCCCTCAAGGCACTCCTGCCACGCTTCGGAGGGCGGGTGAGGTGCATCTACATCGATCCCCCGTACAACACCGGCAACGAGGGCTGGATCTACAACGACAACGCCAACGGCCCCCTGCTCAAGCAGTGGCTCAAGGACCAGTCGCCCGTCGATGGCGAGGACATGGAGCGCCACGACAAGTGGCTGTGCATGATGTGGCCACGCCTCCATCTACTGCGGGAACTCCTGTCCGATGACGGCGTGATCTTCGTCTCCATCGACGACAACGAGATCCATCACCTGCGAATGCTGATGGACGAGGTCTTCGGCGAGGAGAACTTCTTCGTAACGCAGACCCGCCGGGCAATGCACACGGTGCGCAACTCCAGCAAGGACTTCAATCTGAACGCTGACTACGTCGTCACATACGCGAAAGACAAGTCATGGTTCGCGGAGCACTCGGAGCGGTACATCCGCTATCGCACCGACAAGTCCGACCGCTACCCCAAGGACGACGGCGATGGCCGTGGCCCGTACAAGCTGGATCCGCTGCACGCACGCAACTACTACGAGCCGTACACCTTCGCCTTCCGCAACGGCACTACCTGGTCGGCACCTCCGGGCGGCTTCCCGCGCTACTCCAGGGAGAGCCTCCAGCAGATGGAGGACGAGGATCGCATCGATTTCTCGGGCACGGAGCCACGCGCCAAGCGCTACCTGTCCGACGTCCAAGAAGGTCAGCCCCCGAACGCCATTCTGGACCCCGAAATCGTGGGTTACAACGCCAGCGGTACGCGAATGCTCCGCGACATTTTCGGCACTGGCGGCGTCTTTCCCCAGCCGAAGCCGGTCGAACTCATCCGCTATCTCGTGGAGTTGCTGCGAGACCCAAACGCCATCGTTCTCGACTCGTTCGCGGGCTCCGGCACCACCGCGCAGGCGGTGCTGGACTTGAACAAGCAGGACGGCGGCGATCGCAGGTTCATCCTGGTCGAATGCGAGGACTACGCCGACTCAATTGCGGCCGAGCGGGTACGGCGGGTCATCTCCGGTGTTCCGGGAGCGAAGAACGCAACAATCCGCGGAGGGCTCGGCGGGTCGTTCACCTACTGCACGCTGGGCGAGCCGGTTACCGCGGTGGGAATGCTGACCGGCGAGACGCTGCCGACCTACTCCTCCCTGGCCGCCTGGCTGATGAACACGGCGACCGGGCGATCGCTGGGCCCGACGGAGTTGCGAGCACTCGACGACCACGGACTCATCGGTAGCGACGAGCGCCGCAACTACTACCTGCGTTATCGGCCCGACATCGACTGGCTCCGCAGCAACGACGCCGTCCTCACAGAGACCCGGGCCGAACAACTCGGCGAGATCTGCCGACAGCAGAACAAGGACGCCGTGGTGTTCGCGGCAGCGAAGTTCATCCCCCAGGGTGATCTGACCGGATTGCGCATCACGTTCTGTCAGTTGCCGTATACCATCCGGCAATCCGAAACGGTCTGACCGATGCTGGAACTCAAGGAATACCAGCACAGGACACTGGCCGCCTTCGCTCGATGGCTGACCGCGCTGGAAGACGCGCGCAAGGAGTCGCTGTCGAGAGTCGAGGTGCTCGAGGGCGCGAACCTGGAGCACTCGGCGGCTGATCGCAACTTCCCCGCGATCGCCTGGCAACACCTCGTGGAGACGGGCGGGGTCGAGTCCGGCGCCTGTATCCACGTCGGCCGCTCCGACGGAGCGGGCAGGCCCATCCCCCACGTCTGCTTCAAGATTCCTACCGGTGGAGGCAAGACGTTGCTGGGAACCGCTGCGTTGGAACGGCTCGGCATGCACACCGGACTCGTGCTGTGGATTGTGCCTACACGGGCCATCTATACGCAGACCAAGGCCGCCTTCTGGTCGCGGCAGCACGCGTATCGCCAGATGTTGGAACACGCAAGCGGCGGACGCGTCAAGGTGTTGGAAAAGGAGGAACGCCTCGCAGCCGGTGACCTGGAGAACTACCTGTGCGTGATGCTTCTGATGCTGCCCGCCACGAACCGGGTGAGGGGCCGGGACTTCCTCCGCATGTTCCGAGATTCAGGTCGTTACACAGACCTGTTCCCCCCGGAGGACGACGAGCCGGCTCTCGCCGGGTTGCTCGCTGAGAATCCCGACCTGGAGTGCTCCGATGATGGCATCGTCAAACACAGCCTCTTCAACCTACTCAAGACCCAGCGCCCCGTGGTCGTGCTGGACGAGGCGCACAAGGCCTACGGCGGCACGGGCGCGAAGGAGTTCGTGCGGTCGGTCAACCGGCTCAACCCACAACTCGTCATCGAGCTGTCTGCAACCCCCAACCGAACGATCAGCAATCTCCTCGTGGACATCTCCGGTGTCGACCTCAAGAAGGAGGAGATGATCAAGCTCCCTGTCGTGGTCACCACGAGTCGCGGCGAGTGGCACGACACGGTCGCCCGCGCCCACGACAGGCTCGGTGACCTAACTGCCGACGCGCAGCGACTGCACGCCGAGGAGGGCCGGTACATCCGACCCATCGTCGTTGTGCGCGTGGAGCGAACCGGCAGGGACCAGCGCGGCACGGGGCGCATCCATGCCGAGGATGTACGCGATCACCTGATCCAACAACTCGGCGAAGCCCCGGAGGCCGTGCGGGTCAAGTCGGCGGAGAATGACGAGATCGCCGGAGAGGACCTGCTCTCGGAGTACTCACCGGTGCGATGGATCATCACCAAGGCGGCCTTGATGGAGGGCTGGGACTGCCCATTCGCGTACGTCCTGGTAATCCTCGACAACACGCGCAGCAAGACGGCCATCACGCAGCTGACGGGCCGCGTCATGCGCCAACCGCACGCGCGTCGCACCGGAGTGCCCGGTCTCGACCAGTGCTACGTCCACTGCTGGCAGACAGCGGTCGACGAGGCAGTGAGGCAGGTCAAGAGCGGGCTGGAGCACGAGGGTCTCACTGGCCTGTCTCACGACATCCACCCTGGTGACACAGCCGACACGGAGGTGCGGGCGGTGAGGCGCCGGGCGCGCTTCGCCGGGGAGGACATCTTCCTACCGAAGGTGCTTCACCGGCACGGCGACGGGTGGCGCTACCTGGACTACCAGCGACACATCCTCCCCCTCGTCGACTGGGGCAGGATCACTGCACCTGCCGATCCGGGGATGCGCCGCCCCGTAGCCGGCGTCTACGACGAGACCACCAGCGTCGACATCGGCGATGTGGAAGCACCCGAGACGAAACGCGAGCGAATCCAGGCGGACACGGCAATGATCCTGCCGTGGCTGAGCCGTCAACTCACCGACATCGTGCCCAACCCGTGGCAGGCGGCTCGCATTGCCGGTGAGGTGATCGAATCACTACGAGCCCGAGGCGTGAGCGACGAGGGAATCTACGCCGATCGGCGTGAGCGCGTGGTGGGTCTGCGGGGGGACATCGCGAACCAGGTCGAGCGAGATGCCGAGGAGGTGTTTCGCGAGAAGCTCAGGAGCGGTGACATCAGGTTCGATCTCGAGGCACGCGAGCCGAATTTCAAGATGCCCGAGGAGTTCAATGTGCCCGTCGCGGCCGACGACCACTCACTGGAACACGCTGCTGGCAGTCCCGTCCAGAAGAGCCTCTTCGATCCGGTGTTGGAGAGCCAGTTCGATACCGACCTCGAGAAGAAGCTTGCCTTCTACATCGACCAGCACGAGGCCATCCAGTGGTGGCATCGCGTCGCCGTGCGCCAGCAGCACGAGTACTACCTCCGGGGCTGGAACCAGGACCGGATCTGGCCGGACTTCGTCGCCACGGCGCGCAACGGTGACGACAACATGCAGCTACTCGTCGTCGAGACCAAGGGCGCCCACCTGGGTGGCAACACCGACACGGAGTACAAGACAAAAGTCTTCGCCCAACTCGAGGCGGCGCTGAACAATTCCGGGACGTACGAGTGCGGAGAGGTCAGCCTTCGCAACGGCGCGACCAGCGCCCGCTTCAAGATCGTCTTCCGGGAGGAGTCCTTCGCCGAAGTCGTCTAGTCGCCGTCGGCGTCGGAGACGACCTCGCGGTGGCGGGGCGGCTCCACGGTCTCGATCGTGTCGGGATCCGGGGCCTCGGTCAGCTCGTGGCGGCCCTGGTCGCGCACCCACAGCGTGCGCTGCGGGAACGGGATCTCGATGGCGGCCTCGTCGAAGGCCTCCTTGATGCGCAGGCGCAGCTCCCGCTCCACCTTCCACTGCACCGACGGCTCGGTCTTGACCACGAGGCGGATGGCAATGCCGCTGGCGCCGAGGCTCTGGATGCCCCACACCTCGGGCGCCTCCATCAACTCGTCGCCGCCCCACTCGGGGTCGTCCCACATCTCGTTGGCGACCCGCTGGATGACGCCCTCGGCGAAACGCAGGTCGGTGTCGTAGGCCACCTCGATGTCCAGCAGCGCCCGCGACCACAGCTGGGAGTAGTTGCCGACCCGGCTGACCTCGCCGTTCGGGACGTGCCACACGGTTCCCGACACGTCGCGGATGGTGGTCGTACGGAGCGACACCGCCTCCACGGTGCCGGTCACGGGGCCCACGTCGATCACGTCGCCGACGCCGAACTGGTCCTCGACGAGCATGAACAGGCCCGACATGAAGTCCTTGACGATGGTCTGGCTGCCGAAGCCGATGGCCACGCCGGCGATGCTGGCGCCGGCCAGCAGCGGGCCGATGTTGATGTCGAAGGAGCCGAGCATCATGAGGATCGCCACGCTCCAGACGACCGCGGTGATGACGCTGGACAGCACCGAGGTGAGCGTTGCGGCGCGGGCCTGGGCGCGCTTGTTCTCCTCGGCGTCGGCCAGGATCTTGATGGGGCCCTGGGCGCGGATGCCGGCCAGGCGGGCGCTGGTGGTCGTGGCCACGATGCGCTTGGCGATCCCCCGCACGCCCCGGCGCGCCAAACGGCTGACGATGTAGGCCCCGAGGGCGATCAGCACCACCTTCAACGGCCGCTCGACCACCCACTCGGTGGCCGCGGCCAAGAAACCGTTGCCGGTCTGGTCGTAGACCCAGTTGCAGATGCGCGACGGGTCCTGGCCGCAGGCGTCGAGCAGCCCGGCGGCCTCGTCGCCGACCTCGGCCACTTGGGCGACTTGTGCGGCAGTACTCATGGCGGCACTCCTCGGAGCAGGGCGGAAACGCGGCGTCGGGCAGGCTCCGCCGGAGTTGGTGTGCAGGACACCATAGGAGACCGGCGGGCCGTGTCGCGGTGGCACCGATCGCGGCGGCGGGGCTCCGCCCCGGCGGTCCCGCCGATCCTGCAGCACCTCGCGGCGACTGCCGGCCACACCCCGACCGGTCGGCGTTGCCCACGCCCCGACAGTCCCGGCGCCACCCGGTCGGCGCCACCCGGTCGGCGACACCCGCTGCACGACGCCGCGGCACCACCGGCCGGAGCATCGCGCCGAGTCAGCCATCGCCAGGCTCGGATCCAGAATCGCCGCCGCCGAGCGTTTCTATCTAGAATGCTCCTGTGGCCGAGGTAATCGACGAGGGTAGTTCGGGAATCCGGGTTTCTTCCGAGACAAAGTCCTACCGGATCGGTCACGCTGCCGAACTGCTGGGGGTTTCGGTCGACACTGTGCGTCGCTGGGCCGACGAGGGGCATCTGGCCGTGACGCGCACCGCCGGCGGCCAGCGGCTCGTGAACGGGGAGGACCTCGCCCGGCTGGCCACCGAGCGGGCCGACAACCCCGGCGAGGGCCGGAGCAGGGTCTCGGCGCGCAACCGCTTCGCCGGCCTCGTCACCAGGGTCCGGGCCGACGAGCTGATGGCGCAGGTGGAGATCCAGGCCGGCCCCTACCGGGTGGTGTCGCTCATGACCCGGGAGGCCGCCGAGGACCTAGGCCTGGCGGCGGGAGTGGAGGCCGTGGCGGTGGTCAAGGCCACCACCGTCGTCGTCGAGCGCCCTCGCACGTGAGCCGCCGGTGGGTGGCGTGCCGCCGGCGGGCCGCGAGCGCTGGGCGCGGCGCGGCGGCATGCCGGTGCGCCCGCCGTGACGTTGCGGCGCTGCGTACTGCGGGACGCGGTGCCGTGGTGCTGGCTGGTTGCAGTGCCCTGCTGGCGGCCGGCGGCTGCGGCGGCGATGACCCTGCCGGCGTCGAGCGTCGCACCGTGACCGTCTTCGCCGCCTCGTCGCTGACCGACGTGTTCGGCGACATCGCCGCCGCCTTCGAGGCGACCCATCCCGGTGTGGACGTGACCATGCAGTTCGCCGGCAGCAGCCGCCTGGCCACCCAGATCAACGAGGGAGCCCCGGCCGACGTGTTCGCCGCGGCCGACGCGCCGACCGCGGCACAGGTGGAGGCCCGGCGCGTCGCTGTCTTCGCCCGCAACCGGCTGGCCATCGCTGTGCCGCAGGACAATCCCGCCGGCGTGACCGGCCTGGGTTCCCTCACCGGCGGCGACCTCGTCCTGGCCCTGTGCGCCCCCGACGTGCCGTGCGGCGCCCTGGCGGAAGAAGTCGGCGGAGCGGCGCTCGTAGCCGCTGCCGACACACGGGAGCCCAACGTGCGGGGCGTGCTCACGAAGGTGCTGCTGGGCGAGGTGGACGCCGGGGTGGTCTACGTCACCGACCTGGCGGTGGCCGGGGACACCGTGAGGGGCTTCGCCATCGACCACCCCGCCAGTACCGCCTACCCCCTGGCGCTGCTCAGCGACAGTCCCGCCGCCGCCGCCTTCGTGGAGTTCGTGCTCTCGCCGGCGTCGCAGGAGTTGCTGGCCGCAGCGGGATTCGGTGCACCGTGAGCACGGTGGGATCCGGGGTTCCCGGCGACAGCCCAGCCGGCGCGCCCGTGCCGCCGGACGCGCCCGGGGCGACGCAGCGGCGCCGGGAGGTGCGACAACGCCCGGTGGGCGGGCCCGTGCCGCCGGGCACGCCCGGGGTGACGCAGCGGCGCCGGGAGGTGCGACAACGCCCGGTGGGCGGGCTCTGGCTGCCGGCAGGGGTTGGGCTGGCGCTGCTCGTCGTGCCGGTGATCGGGCTGCTGCAGCGAGCCCCCTGGAGCGAGTTGCCGTCGCTGTTGGGCTCGGCGCGCCTGCGCGACGCCCTGGTGATCTCGGCGGTCACCAGCACCACCGCGGCGGGCGCCTCGGTGCTGCTGGGGCTGCCCCTGGCGCTGGTGCTGTCCCGGTGCGGGCCGTCGCTGCGGCGGCCGCTGCGGGTGGCCGTGCTGCTGCCGATGGTGCTGCCGCCGGTGGTGGGCGGCACGGCCCTGCTGTTCGCCCTGGGGCGGCGGGGGCTGGTGGGCCAGTGGCTCGACAGCTGGTTCGGCTGGTCGCTGCCGTTCAGCACCGCCGGCGTGGTGGTGGCCGCCACGTTCGTGGCCATGCCGTTCTTCGTCATCACCGCCGAGGCGGGCCTGCGCAGCGCCGACGCCGGGCTTGTCGAAGCCGCTCGCACGCTGGGCGCCCGCAGGTCGGTGGCCTTCCGGCGGGTCACGCTTCCGCAGGTGGCACCGTCGCTGGCCGCTGGCGCGGCGCTGGCCTGGGCGCGGGCGCTCGGGGAGTTCGGGGCCACCATCACCTTCGCCGGCAACCTGCGGGGCCGGACACAGACGCTGCCGCTGGCCACCTTCGAGGCCCTGGAAGCCGGGCGCCCGGCCGAGGCCATCGCCCTCAGCGTGGTCCTGCTGGTCGTCTCGGTCGTGGTGCTGGTGGCGCTGCGCGACCGTTGGCTGAGCCGATGAGGTGGGTGGGCAGCCGGCGGGGCGCAAGTGGCCGCGCGGGTGTTCGGGTGGCGGCGCCGGCGGCGCTCCGGCGGCCTCGGAATGGCCGCCTGCGCCGGCCCCCGGCACCCCCACCCTCTCAGGCCGGCCAGGGTGACACATCCGCCGGCAGCGGAGGGATTGGAGCGGTGCTTGGGGGGGACGGCGGCATCATCGCCAACGTGCGGGTATGCGTCGGCGGGTTCACGCTCGAACTGGATCTGGACGTACCTGCCGGTGGGATCGTCGCCGTCATGGGACCGAACGGCTCGGGCAAGACCACGCTATTGCGCTGCCTGGCGGGCCTGGTGCCGACCGAGGCGGGTCGGGTGAGCCTTGCGGGACAAGTCGTGGATGACCCCGCGCAGGGGATCTGGGTGCCGCCCGAGCAGCGGCGGGTCGGCTATGCCTACCAGGACGTGCGGTTGTTCGGGCACCTGAGCGCGCTGGAGAACGTTGCCTTCGGCCCGCGCTCCGGCGGTGCCAGGCGGGTGGCCGCCCGCCGCAACGCCTCGGCGATCCTGGATGCTGTCGGGATGAGCGCGTTGGCCCGGGCCAAGCCGGCCCGGCTGTCGGGCGGGCAGTCACAGCGCGTGGGGCTGGCGCGGGCGCTGGCCGCCGGCCCGGAGGTGCTGCTGCTGGACGAGCCTCTCTCCGCCACCGACAGGGACGTACGACCGCTGCTGCGCAGGCAGATCCGGGCATCGGGAGCCACCGTCGTGCTCGTCACCCACGATCCGGCCGACGCCTCCGAACTCGCCGACGAGGTGCTCGTCCTGGAGGCCGGCCACGTCGCAAGCTGAGGCCGCGCCGGAGCGAACCCGCCCGGGATCACCACAATTCTGAGACGTCCAATTGCTCCTCCACCTTGATTCGAATATATGTTTGACTTTGTCGCAGGGGTTGTGTAGAGTACGGGTACCGGTCACTGGCCTCCGCTGCGGTGGGGGTCGGGCTTCCCCAACCGGCTTGTCGGCCCGGCCGACCCGAATCCGACGGCGATGCGTTCTGTGGG
>JAPONU010000511.1 GCA_026713745.1 bacterium | reverse complement strand
GGGGGAGAGCCATGCGATCCGGACCCATCGACATTCACGCGCACGTCCTGCCCGAGAACTGCCTCGCCATCCCGACCGCCACCGGCGAGTTGCAACTGCGCGAGGTGAACGGCGAACTGCACCTGGGCAACCTGTCGCTGTCGATCCGCACGGTGACGATGTACGACATGGACATGATCCTGGAGGACATGGACACGTACAGCCTGGCGGTGCGGGCCATGTCGCCGCCACCGTTCACGTTCGCCCTCGACGCACCCGCCGACCGTGCCGCCGCCTTCGTCGCCTCGGTCAACGACGGGCTGGTGGCGATGTGCGAGCAGGCGCCTGACCGGCTGCGGGGCCTCGGCTCGCTGCCGCTGGCGGACCTGGACGCGGCCATGGCCGAGTTGCGCCGCCTGGCGGACATCGACTGGATCCGCGGCGTCACCGTGCCGCCGCTGGTGAACGGCGTGTCCTTCGAGGCCGAGCCGCTGGGGCCGGTTCTCCGGGAGGCCCACCGGCTGGGCATGTGCATGATCGTGCACCCCATGCAGCTCCCCGGGCCGGGCCTGGGACACCACTACCTCATCAACCTGCTCGGCAACCCCACCGAGTCGGCTGCGGCCATCGGCGGCGTGATCCTCTCGGGCCTCGCCGATGAGCTCGACGGGCTGCGGCTGGCGTTCCTGCACGGCGCCGGCTGCGCGCCCGGCATCCTGGGCCGCTGGGATCACGGCTGGGGCGCCCGCCCGGACGTGTCGGCCGACTGCGTCCGGCGCCCCAGTGAGGTGTTCCGCGACCGCATCTGGGCCGACAATTTGACCCACAGCGCCGACCACCTCCGCTTCCTGGCCTCGGTAGCGGGAGCCGAACGGTTGGTCCTCGGCTCGGACTACCCGTTCGACATGGCCGCCAAGGACCCCGTGGGGGCGGCGGAGGCGGCCGGACTCGAAGTAGAGCAACTCACCCGCAACGCGCTGAGATTCCTGGGCTATTGAGCCCGGATCCCGGCGACGTCACCACACCGCCGGTGGCGTCCGCACCGGCGTCGCCGGGAGCCCGAAGCACACCGACCGACGAAGCGGACCCGCAGCGCTGGATCCTGCTGGCGGGGCTCTGGGCCATGTACGCCGCCTTCGGCCTGGTGGTGTCGTCGCTGGCGCCGGTGCTCACGCCCCTCGGTGAGGACCTCGGGCTGAGCAAGTCCCGCCTCGGCGTGATCCTCGGCACCTGGCCGGCGGTGTTCGTCTTCGCCTCGACCCCCAGCGGCTGGTTCCTGGATCGCGTCGGGCTGCGCTGGGCGCTCTTCGCCGGCGGCGTGCTGATGTGCCTGTCGGGAGTGCTGCGCGGGCTGGCCACCGGCGGGGTCAGCCTGTTCCTGGCCGTGGCGGTCTTCGGGCTGGGTGCGCCGATGATCTCCAACGCGGCGCCGAAACTGGTTGTCAGCCGCTTCTCGGAACGGGAGAGGGCCAAGGCCACGTCGCTCTACCTCACCGCGCCGGTCGCCGGGCAGATCATCGCCGTGGCCGCCG
>JAPONU010000510.1 GCA_026713745.1 bacterium | reverse complement strand
GCTTGTGCGTCAGGGCCTCAGTCTGCCCGCGTTACGTCCCAACCCGCCGCCGCGCCTGCGGTGTCCGGGGACGTGTGCTCGATGTCCGGTTCGTCTCCGAGCCCCCGGTGCGCCGGTCTGTCGCCCGCGCGTCGGGGGAGGCGCCCCAGATCACCGGAGACGAAGCGGTTGTACTCGGCTGTCGCCCGCGCGTCGGGGGAGGCGCCGGGCTAGGCGGGCACCTCGTCGAGCGCGATGACCGAGAATGTGGCTCCGTGCGGGTCGCCGAGGACGGAGAATTGCCCGACCCCGGGGATTTCGGTGGGCGGCACGTGGACCTCGCCACCCAGTTCCGCCACCCGCGCCGCCGCGGCGCCGCAGTCACCGACGGCGAAGTACACCATCCAGTGGGGTGGAATCTCGGCGGGCCAGTTCTCGTCCATGGTGATCATCCCGGCCACGCCGGTCTCACCCTGCCGCAACTCGGTGTAATCCATGCCGGGCGCGCCGACCGCGCGGGCCTCCCAGCCGAAGAGCGTTCCGAAGAACGCCGTCGCGGCGTCGGGGTCGCGGGTGTTCAACTCGTGCCAGCACAGGGTGTTCGGCTCCATCCGCACCGCGGCGCCGACGTGGTCGCGGGACTGCCACAATGACAGGGCCGCGCCGCTGGGGTCGGCGATGACCGCCATGCGGCCCGCGGTGAAGACGTCGAACGGCTCCGCCATCACCTGCCCGCCGGCGGCGGCCGCCGTGGCGACGGCCGCGTCCACATCGGCGACGGTCACGTACGTGTTCCAGTGGGGCGGCGCGTCCCCGAAGGTCGGTCCGAGGCCGGCCACGGCGGCGTCTCCCAGTTTGAAGACCGTGTAGCCCATCGCCTCGGGCTCGGTGGACGGCTCGGCGGTCCAACCGAACAGGGCGCCGTAGAAGGCCCGGGAGGCGGCGAGGTCGGGGCTGGCCAGGTCGGCGTACGAGGGCGTTCCGGGCTCGTACGGCGTGTGTCGGATCATTGGGTTCGTCTCCTTCGTCAGGGGGCGCACGCTCGGCGGCGCATGTCATAGCCTGCCCGCAATCAGGCTCGCCGCGGCGGCGGCCCGGCCGGCCGGTGGCCGATTCGTCGAGCGACAGGAGCAGCACATGCACGATTCGGAGGTGTGGTCCTCGCCCGTCCTGCGGTCCGTCGTCGGCGTGATCGACCGCTCCCGCCACGTCACGACGCATGTCGAGGCGGTTGAGCAGGTGGCCTCGTGGATGGCCTATGAGGAGTTCACCTTCCCGTCGGGCTCGATGGACGGTGCGTTCAGCGACCGGACGGACCCTGCGGAGATCATCGATGTGTCGTTCTTCTACGCGGTGCTGAACTTCGCTTTCAGCGACTTCGACACGGGCGTGAAGTTCGCCTGCACCTACCGGGGCCGTGAGTGGTCCGACAGCGAGGCCATGTTCGCCTGCGTGAATCGAGCGCTGGCTGAGGGCGTGCCGCTGCTGGATGGCGGATTCCTCGCCGGGTTGGACCGAGACGACCTGGCCAGGGTTTTCGACGGCAACATCGAGATTCCGATGCTCGATGAGCGCGTCGAGATTCTCAACGAGGCCGGCTGCGCACTGACCGAGGGCTACGGCGGGGCCGCGCACCGCTTCGTGGCCGACTGCGCTCCCGCCATGTACGCCGGCGGCGACGGCCTCATGGAGCGGCTGGTGGTGGAGTTCCCCCGCTTCAACGACGTCAGCACCCACGACGGCCACGAGGTGCAACTCCACAAGCTGGCGCAGCTCTGGCTGTGGCAGTTGCACATGTCGCTCGCGGCAGGTGGTGCGTTCGCCGTGGCCGACCTGAACCGCATGACCGCCTTCGCCGACTACATCGTGCCGGTGGCGCTACGCCTCATTGGCATCACGTCCTACGCTCCGGGGTTGGAGGCGGCCATCAACCGGGGCGACCACATCCCCCGCGACAGCGCCGAGGAGGTGGAGATCCGTGCCCACACGCTCTACGCCACGGCCCTGCTGACCGACGCCATCAACCGGCTCCGCCCCGCCGAGTTGGCACTGGTGGT
>JAPONU010000509.1 GCA_026713745.1 bacterium | reverse complement strand
GTCGTGCGCCCCGCGCACGTCGACGCCCTGGAGATCCTCCCCTGAGCACAATCCGGGCCGGGGCAGGTGCCGGCGTGGCATCGTTGGAGGAATCGTGACTCTCGTCGCGGCCGGGTCTGTGGCTGGCACCTACCCGGCAGTGCGCGTTGGCTGGATGCCTCAGACCGAGGCGCTCCGGTCCGACCGACCCCCAGGAAGTGAACCCGGTGGCCGCCAGCAACTACATTGACCCGGCGCGGGCGCCGGGATTCCCAGTGGCCGCCTGGACCGGAGGCTGGAGGAGACAACCATGAAGGAAGCGTTCGGCGTTCTCGCCACCGACTGGCGCGAGGGGATCAACTGGCAAGAGGTCCGCGAGTGGCGGCTGCGCCGTGCCCGCGAGGCCATGGCCCGTCACGAACTCGGCGCCATGCTGCTGATGTACGACGAGAACATCCGCTACGTCACCTCCACGCTGACGCCGGGCTGGAACCAGTTGAAGCCGGGCCTGCGCTACGCCGTGCTGGTGGAGGGGCGCGAGCCCATCATCTACGAGCAGGGCGACATCGGCTACCACCTGCGCGAACACTCGCCGTGGATTCCCCCCGAGAACGTGCGCTACTCCTACGCCTGGATCAAGGGCGCCGCCGGCCCGGCCGCCAGTTCGCAGGTGGCCAAGTTCACCAACGCCCTCATGGCCGACCTGGAGGAGGCCGGGGTGGCCGACCAGCCGGTCGGCGTGGACTTCATGGACCTCAACATGATCCGGGTCTTCGAGGAGCGCGGCATCAACTGGACCGACGGCATGACGCCGATGATGGAGGCCCGGGCCATCAAGAGCCCCAACGAGCAGAAGGCCATGCGCATGGTCGGCTCCATCTGCGACGTGGTGCACTACCAGTTCAGCCAGTTCCTGCGCCCCGGCCTGACCGAGAACGAGGTCACCGCCTACGGCATGGAGCAGCTCTACAACATTCCCGGCATGGAGAACGTGGAGGACGTGATCGTGTCGTCGGGACCGAACGCCTGGCCCAACTGGCGCAACCACGGCGACCGCATCATCCGCCCCGGCGAGCTGGTCATCATCGACCTGGCCGCCCTCACGTGGAACGGCTTCAAGTCCTGCGTGTACCGCACCTATTGCGTGGGCGGCACCCCCACCGACGAGCACAAGCAGTACTACGACCTGGCGCTGAAGTGGCTGAACGACTCCATCGAGGCCACCCGGCCCGGCGTCACCACCGCCGACATCGCCGGCGTGTGGCCGTCCGCCAAGGAGATCTGGGGCTACGAGGAGGAGGACGAGGCGGCCGCCAACCTGTGGGGACACGGCCTGGGTCTGGCGCAGTACGACATCCCGGTCATCTCCCGGATCTGGTCGCTGGACCACCCCGTGGAGATCGAACCCGGCATGGTCTTCGCCCTCGAGACCCAGCACGGCAAGCTGCACGAGTTCGGCGTGCGTCTCGAGGAGATGCTGATCGTCAACGACACCGGCATCGAGATGATCTCGACGCCCGCTCCGGAGATCATCGCCGTCGGCTGAGCGGGCGGCACGGCCCGGCGCGACCCGGCCTCCGATGAGCCCGCGGGTCGTCCCGACGGCCGTCACCCGGGCGAACAGACGCGGCCCGGCGCCGGGCGGGACCGCGGGGGTGGACCGGTTCCGACCGCCGACGATGGTGCGGGACGGATCGGCGGTGGCCCGGTGAGCCCCGCGCTGGTGTGGCTGGACGACGAGCGCTCCCTCGACGTTTCGGCGGTCGGAGCCAAGGCGGCAGGACTGGCCCGGGCGCGC
>JAPONU010000508.1 GCA_026713745.1 bacterium | reverse complement strand
GCCATCGCCGACGAGACCGGCATGACCATCCCGGAGGGGTTCGACGTGGCGGTGCACGAGGACAGCGCCAATGTGGCCCATCTGGTGCTGCCGCCCTCGTCCGAACTCACCGAAGCCGACCTGGCGATGGCGGCCGGCGGCCACCACTACGGATGGCAACACTAGAGCGCTAGATGGCGGCCGGCGGCCTCTCGATAGTTACGTATTCGTAACCGGTCCTCCGGACGGGGACAGCGCCACGACCGTCCGGTGATGCCTTCTTCGCAGACGTCGACCGGCGCCGACGCCGAGATGTTTGCAGGCCCGCGAAGACGCGCGGATTCGCGTTCAGGCTGACTTCAGCACGATCGCGCCGGCGTAGGCCTTGGCGGTGGTCGTCCCCCGGTCGAGGACCACCTTCACGTGATTGATGCTCTGCAGGATCCGGTAGGCCCCGGCTCGGTCGAAAGCCTGTTCCATTCGTGGCCAGGCCTTCAGCCCGAGGGCCTTCTCCGGCAGGCACCAACCCTGGTCCTCGAGCCGGTCGATCAGCAGGTTCCACCCCGTGCGGTCCAGTTCGTGCCATGCCGTGGGCCGGAAGAGTTCGAGTCCGAGGCGGCGGGAGACCCCCTGCGTCGTTACGTCAACGCTCAGGCTGACCCCCGGCCTCGTGAGTTCCGACAGGCTGTCGTACGCCGTTGCGACGTCTGCAAGCGAGCCGGCCCAGTCCAACCGCTCCAACAACTCGACGGCGCCCTCGCCGGATTCGGCGCGCAGGATGAGTCGGATCGCCCGTTGCGGTCGCCCCGGCAGGATGCCGGCCTGAGAGACCCGTGCAGGCGGCGCCATCCTGCGGTACACGCGCTGCATCTGCCGGAGGATGGCTTCATCGGGTGTCCACCCGGCAACGGCCCACAGAGCGGCCGCGAGACGCTCCGGCTCGCCGAACAGCCCTTCCCTCGAGGAGTCGTCCAGGGGCACGATGAAGATTCCGGGCACGGTGGGCCGCTCCGCGGGCATCCCGGCCAGGTCGTACTCCAGTATCACGTCGCCTTCGCCCTGCGCCGGAAAGCCGGCGGGAGGGGCGTTTGCCCAGCTCTTGGCGAGGAACGTCCCCAGCGCCGCCTCCGCCGAGGACGGTGAGGCAAGCTCGCCCCGGCGGACGTAGAACTCGGCGAGTCGGGTGCCGGGGGACGGCACCACGCAGAAGTCCGCAACCGGGTCGGGGTCGAAGAGATCGAACTCGAAGCCGAAACGTCGGTCGATCACGTGAATCGGCAGCCGGCGCGCCAGCGCCAGCAGCCGATCCCAGCCGGACCCGCTCACCAACGCGGGCGGGAACAGGCCCTGCAATTCCCGGAGGAACTCGCCGAAGGAACCGTGGCCGTCGTCGCCGTCCGGTCCGGCGGAGCGGTCGTCCGGCTGCCCGTCTCCCGGCCCCGTCACGCGCGTCGCGTCGACTCTCATCGGCTTCCCGCCATTCGGCCGGCATGGCCGATTCACGTCAGTTGCCGCCTGACGAGGTCCCGGAAGGTGCCTTCCCGTTCCATCAGTCCTGCGAACGTCCCCTCTTGGGCGACCCGGCCGTCCTGCAGCACGTAGATGCGGTCGGCCCGCCGGATGGTGGACAGCCGGTGGGCGCTGACGATGCGGGTCACGGAGAGTTGCTCGATCTGTTCCATGATGTTGGCCTGGGTCCGGTTGTCGAGCCAGTTGGTCGCCTCGTCGAGCAGCAGCACCCTGGGTTTGCGGGCCAGGGCGGCGGCCAGCATGAAGCGCTGCACCTGCCCGCCGGAGAACGCCGCGGCGCTCTCGCTGCTGACGGTGTACATCTGCATCGGCATCGCCGCGATGTCGGCGCTCACCTGGGCCAGCTCGGCGGCCCACCAGGCGTCATCCTCGTTCAGGTCGGCTTCGATCCCGACGATGTTGTCCATCACCGTCTGGGGACGCAGGTGCGCGTCCTGGGGAACGGTGCCGATCATGTTGCGCACCGAACTCCAGTTGAGCCGGCTCAGATCGTGACCGTCGAAGTAGACGGCGCCGAGCTGCGGCTTCTCCAACCCCAGGGCCAGCCGGAATACGGTGCTCTTTCCCGCGCCCGACTCCCCCACCAGGGCGATGAACTCTCCCGGCAGGGCGTGGATGGTGACGTCGTTCAGGATCAGCGGCCCGTCCTCGGAGTAGCGGAAGCTCACCCGGTCCAGCAACACCTCGCCCTTCAATTCGGGTGCGGGAAGATCCGCAGCGAGGTTCCGGGGACGCTCGGCCAGAATGGGCCGCACCTGCTGCACCGAGGGGCGTATGGCGGCGACGCCCGAAAAGGCGGCGCCGAACTGAACCACCGCGCCGTTGAACACCATGAAGGCGGCGTACACCGCCAGGAAGCCGCCCACCGCCAAGCCGTCGCCGCCGATCCTCAGGGCCAGGGCGAACAGCGCAGCGGTGGCGAACAGGGGGATCGCGGCGGCAAAGGCCGTCAGGTGTTCCTGATACGCCCCCAGCTTCATCTCCGTCTGCTTCTGCTCCCGGTACCCCTTGGCCCACATCGTGTAGGCCGCTCCCTCGGCGCCTGCGCTCCGCAGCTTGGACACCCCGCCGATCAACTGCAGCAGCGTCCCCGCCAGTTGCCGCGTCACGGCCAGCCGCCGGCGATGGTGGGGCGTCTGCCTCAGTCCCAGCACCAGGGTGAGGCTCAGGGAGGCCAGCCCCAGTCCCAGGCACAGCCAGCCCAGGGCGGTGTTGTAGAGGAAGATGAGGGCGAAAGTGGGGAGCAGGAAGAGGACCGACAACAGCGCGCCCACAACGAGGCCCGAAACCTGGTCTCGCAGCTCGTGGAACGCCATGGCTCGCGTGGCCAGGTTGCCGGCGGTGAAGCGGCGGAAGAAGCCGGCCGGCAGGTCCAGCATCCGGTGCCACAGGGCCGCTCCGGCGCGCGCCGCCACCCGGCCCTCCAGCCGCATCAGCGCCGTGCCCTGGATCATCTGCAACACTCCCAGGAGCAGTGCGATCAGCACGGTGCCCAGGGTCAACGTCCCCAGCACCTGCAGGGAGCCGGAGGGCAGCGCCTGCCCCGCGAAGGCTCCCAGCAGCACCGCGGGAACCAGCATGGCTATGCCTGCCAGCATTCCGGCCGCCACCAGCCGGGCCAGGTCGGGCCTCACCCGGTGGAAGGCCAGCCTCGACAGCTGCCCGACGCCGACCGGGCCGTCCTCGGGCAGCGGCGAGTAGAAGAAGTGGGCTTCCCGCTCCAGTGACTCGGCCCGCCGGGCGTTGACCCGCCGGAGACGGCCGGAGGACGGCTCGACCATCCGGTAGCGCCCCAAGGGGCCCGGGAGCAGGGCGACGGGCGCGCCGTCGTCGCGGCGGACGGCGAGCATCGCGCCGCTGTCACCCCGCCACCAGCGTTGCTCCGCGCGCAGGGCGACGCGTCTCATGCGCACCCCCGAGCCCATCAGGATGCCGGCCAGCGTCGGCGCCTCGGCGGCGGGTCCCGACCGCTGCGCCCCGCCGGGAGGCATGCGGAAGGCGATGCGCTCGTGGCGACCGACCCGTTGCAGCGCCTCGGGGAGAGCCAGGGCGTCTCCGTCGCGTCCTGCGGTCGGATTCAGCACACCGAAGAGGCGGCGGCGCGCGTTCTCCTCGCCCCGTTGGCGGTACTCGGCGGTGCTCGTTTGCAGGTTGGCGACGTCGACCAGGAGCAGCCGCCGATTGAGGTCATCGGCACTCAGCGCCAGATCGTTGAAGGCCGCCAGCGCGGACATCAGGCGCCCCTCCCCGTGCAACTCCAGCGTGGTGACGCAGCGCACGCCGGCCCGCTTCGAGGCGGTCACCCAGCTGGCGGGGGTGACCGGCACCACGCCGTGGCCGTCCGGGTCCCCCTCCTCGGTGCCCAGGTAGGCGAGGCTCGCGTCCTCGCCGGACACCCATACCACGCCCCGGCGCGCCGACAGCGTCCGCCCGGCCTCGACGGACTGCTCCCCCGCCCCCGCCGATACGAGCAGGTCGATGCTCGGGCGGTAGGTGAAATCCCGTGTCACCGCCTCGGCGACCCCGGAGACCCAGGTCTCCACCTGTGCGGCGACGAGTTCGTCGCAGCCGGCGCCGTCGAGGGCGTCCAGTGGCATCAGGCGCAGCGCAGAGCCGGGAAGACCCTTGACCACCAGCACCGTCCCGGTCAGGTTCTCGGCGGCACCGAAGAGTAGCCGCCCGGCGCCGGCCCGCAGGAAGTGTTTGAAGTCGGCCGTCACCCCGTCGGCACGGCGGCGCGCCGCGAACACGTCCACCGACCCCTCCGCCACGAAGCACACGCCGCCGGGGTCGGCGAGATGGAGGGGGCGGTTGCCCCCGCCGGCCACCGGCTCCCCGCGGGCGGCCGCCAGTCCGGCCAGCCGGTCCGCGGCCGGTTCCGAGCCGTTGCTCATTCCGTCTCCATCAGGTGGCGGTACAGCCCGTCCCGCTCCGCCATGAGTTCGCTGTGCGTGCCCCTTTGCACTTCCCGCCCGCCGTCGAGGACCACGATCAGGTCGCAGTCACGGATGGTGCTGAGTCGGTGCGCCACGATCAGGCAACTGCAGCCGCGCCGGCGCAGGGCGTCATCGATGCGCACCTCGGTGATGGGGTCCAACGCGCTGGTGGCCTCGTCCAGTATCAGCAGGGATGGGTTCCCCACCAGGGCGCGGGCGATCTCCAGGCGTTGGCGCTGGCCGCCGCTGAAGTTCCGCCCGCCCTCGTTGACGGGCGCTTCGTAACCCTGCGAGCGGGACATGATCTCATCGTGGATGGCGGCGTCGGTGGCGGCGGCCACCAGATCCTGCTCCGGGACCTCCGGGTTCCACAGACTCAGGTTGTCCCGCACGGTCCCCGAGAACAGGAATATGCGCTGGTCGACCATGGCGACCGAGCTGCCGAGCAGACCGCGAGGGATGTCCGAGCGCGGGTGGCCGTCCAGGAAGACCCCCCCGGACCAGGGCTGGTGAACCCCTGCCGCCAGCAGCGACAGCGTCGACTTGCCCGACCCGCTGGGGCCGACGAGAGCCACCCGCTGCCCCGGTTCGATGGTCAGGTTGAAGTCCTGGAACATCGGCTCCCGGTTGGCCTTGTGGCCGAATGCCACGTCGCGAAGTTCGAGTTGCCCGCTCAACCGCACCGTCCGATTCAGGTTGCCGACGCCGGCGGACGTCCGCTGCCGGTCCTGGCGGAAGTACTCGTCCTCGGGTGCGTCCATCACATCCTCGACCCGTTGCAGGTTGGCCTCCAGCACCTGGAACAGGTCGGCGAGCTGGGCGAAACGGCCGATGGGCATCAGGAAGTACGTCGCCAGGACGTAGCACCCCATCATCATCCCCAGGGACATGTCGCCCTCGATCACGCGCCAGCCCGCCACTCCCAGCACGACGGCGTTGCCGAGGACGATGAACACGCCCGGCAGCGCTGCCACGAGGTGCCCGATCTCGGTGAAGCGCTGGCGGGCCAGCAGCTCGCGGGCCTGGTAGCCGCTCCAGTGGGAGAAGAACCCGATCTCCCCCGAGGTGGCCTGCAGGGTGTCGATGTTGCTCAGGCCGTACATCCCGACGCCCTGCAGCTTGCCGCGCTCCCGCTGCACGCGGCGGTTCTCGCCCATCCGTCCCTTTGTGAGCAGCCGCATGATGTACAGGCTGACGGCGCCCAGCACCGTCACCGCCCCCGCCAGCACCGGGTCGTACAGGTACAGGAACAGCAGGAACACTCCGCTGGTCACCAGCTCGATGACCGCCACGACGAACTGCTCGGTGGCCACCACGGCCACCTCGTCGATGAGCTGGATCCGGGAGGTCAGGTCGCCGCCGTAGCGGTTGGTGAAGAACCGCATCCTCAGGCGGAACAGCCGCCGGATGAAGCGGTCCGCGTGGTCCACCGAGAGGCGTACCGCCAGGAGTCTGAGGCAGCGCTGTCGCAGCCAGGTCAGCAGGTACACCAGGCCGCCGGCCAGGGCCATCCCGCCTGCCAGCACAACTCCCCACTGGGGCTGCCGCCCGCTCAGGACGTGGTCGACGAAGACGCTCAGCAGGAACGGCAGGGCGGCCACCGGCAGCGCCAGCAGCAGCCCGCAGCACAGCGCGAATCCCAGCGGCCCCCTCACGTCGGCCAGCCAGGGCCACAGTCTGCGGACGACGCCCGGACGGGAGCCGCCCGGACGGAAGTCCGGTCCGGCTTCGAAGCTCAACGCGATCCCGGTGAACCCCTCGTCGAACTCCTCCGCGCTCAGCGTCCGGTGGCCGTTGGCCGGATCGTTCACCAGGTATCTGTCGCCCTGGAACCCTTCCAGCACCAGGAAGTGGTTGAACTCCCAGAAGATGATCAGCGGCATGGTCATGGCGCGAAGCTGTTCCGGTTCCCGGCGCCGGCCGCGAGGTTCCAACCCGTAGCCGGCGGCGGCGCGCGTGATGTCGGCGGCGTCACAGCCGTCCCTGTTGACGGCGCACGCCTCGCGCAGTTCCTCGACGGAGACCCATCGTCCGAAGTACGCCAGAACGATGCCCAGGCAGACGGCCCCGCACTCGGTGTCCTCCATCTGCAGCATCAGGGGCGTCCGCGCCCGCCGGGGCCGGCGACGCGCCCCTGCCGGGGCCGCAATCCGCATCACGAGCCGTCTCCCGGCGCCAGGAGCGACAGGAGTGAGCTTCGTCCCAGGACCACGCGCAGCGACCCGCGGGAACCGTCGGTTATCACGTCGCCGTGGCCGTCGGAGACGAGCGGCACGCGCACCAGGTGCGAGGGTGCCGACGCCGACATTCCCAGGTCCTCCAACCACGCCGGCGGCGTGAAGGCCCGCTCCGAGACAGCGGCCACCTCCGCCGGGTGGATGCCGGTGTCGCGGTTGCGTCCCGCCACGCTGACCTGCGCCGCCATCCCGGCCTCGAGCCGCCGGGCGTCGCCGGGCAGCACCAGCGCAAGGGCCTCCGGCGGGCCCGGCGCCACGACCCGCACCAGCGCCACCGGCTCACCGGCGCTCACGGGCATCCCCGGCGCCGCGTCGAGCGTCATGATCTCGCCCCCGGTCACGCTGACGACGTCGACATCGGCAGCGGCCGCCGAGGCGTCCGGCGCGAGCGGGCGCAGCCGGGCAATGGCCTGTCCCGCCTCGACGGTGTCGCCCACGTCCGCCAGGGTCTCGACCACCGTGCCGGGCACCGGCGCGGACACGGGAAAGCGTTCGCCGGGGAGAACCACCACCGCCTCGTAGGAGAGGCTGCGCTCCACGCTGCCGACGGCGAGGTATACCAGCAGCGCCACGAACATGGCGCCCAGCCCGATGACCAGGAGCCACTCGTGGGGGGCCGTTACCTGCAAGCGGTCGTCGAGAGGTTCCTGCCTCCCGCGCCTTGCCAGTGCCCGTTCACGAAACAGCCTGTTGATGAACACCGGGTACCGCCCTCGACCTCGCCGGACAGACTCTGCACCGCACACCTTCCGGCGCTGAACGACGGCGATCGAACGCTGCTCCGGGTCGCACTCCGATCGCTGTCGACAAGGGCTCTCCCTCGTCGATGCGCCAAGAGCGGCGTGTGGCTTTCCTCAGACAGAGTAGACGGAGTGGCCCGTCTCATACCAGTGGAGCTGATGGGACTCGAACCCACGACCCCTTGCTTGCAAAGCAAGTGCTCTAGCCAACTGAGCTACAGCCCCGCCGGCGACCCCGCAGAACGCCGGGGCCGCGAAGGATCAGGCTAGCAACGGCCGCTGGAACCGCTCCCGAACAGGGTCCTTCAGGCGACGGCACCGATGAGGCACGCGGCCGGGCCGGCGAGTTGCCAGCCGACGAAAGTGGCCGTGGTGGGCACCGGCCCGGGCGTGACCGGCTCGACGGTGATGGCGCCCGGGCGAACCCGCGGGTGCTCCGGCGGCGGCCATCCTGAGGGTGACCGAGGCTCCGGCCGTTGTGACGCCTCGACCATGCCGAACTACGATGAGCGGCCCGCCCGGCCCGCCGACATAGGAGGCAGCGGGGGGGAAGTAGACTTCCCCCGGTCAATCGTGGGCCGATCTCGCGGGCGGGATCGGCATTGTGGATGGAGAGCAGGGCTGATGGCTCAATCGACCGGCAGCGTGGGTACCCAAACGCTGAGCTTGGTTGACGAGTTCATCCTGACACTTCTCAACGAGGAGAGCGGCTACTTCCACCAGGTGCCCGGCTGGGATCTGAATTGCGCCGTGGCCGGCGCCGCCCTGGCCGAATTGTCGCTCCGGTCCCGCATCGACACGGACATGGACTCGCTGATCCTCCTGGACTCCGATAAGACGGGCGATCCGGTCCTGGATCCCATCCTCGAGAAGATCGCCGCCGATCCGGGCCACGGGAACGCCCAGTACTGGATCGAACGGCTGGCGGTCCGCGCGGAGTCCGTCGTCGATTTGACCCTGGAACGCCTGGTGTCGCTCAAGATCCTGGAGCACCACGACGGCGACTTCTGGACACTGGCGCGCACCGGCTGGCAGGCGGACCTTCACGCAGGGTCCCTGGAAGGGACCGCGGCCGAGTTCGTCACGACCCGACTCAGCAGGGTGCTGTTCAGTGACGAGATCCCCGAGCCGAGAGACATCATCATCATCTGCCTGCTGAACACGTGTGACGTCTTACGTTTCATCTTCCAACTGGACGAAGAGGCGGAGGAACGTGTCGAGTTGGTCTGCAAGATGGAGATGATCGGCCGGGCTATCGCCGAAGCTGTCGAGCACAGCCAAGCCGGCCCGCTGCTTCGACGTGTCTCGCTGACCAAGAAGATTCCGTCTGTGCGCTTGTTCAAGATGCTGCGAAGTCGGCATATTCGCGACGGCAACCTCCCCGCCCTCTTCGCGGGTCTTACCGAAGAGTATGGCCCTGTCTTCAAGATCAAGCTTCCCTTCACAAAACCTCTGATCTTTCTCGCGGGACCTCGCACGAATCGCTGGGTTCATAGAAACGGCCGACTGTACCTTCGAACCGGGGACTACTTTGCCGATATGGAGAAGGTCTATGGCGCGTCCGGAGTTCTTCCTGCACTGGATGGCGCCGATCACTTCCGGCTTCGCAAGGCCATGCATCCGGCTCTTTCCCGCGGTAAGTTGGAAAGCCGGCTGGACGATCTGCTCGCTCATGGCCGGCAGTTTCTCTCAGACTGGAAGATCGGGGACTCCCTTCCGGCAACGCACGTGTGCCGCCGATTGATCAATTCGGAGACCTCGCCGCTCTTGGTCAGTATTGACTCGCAGGATGTGATCGACGACGTCATCGTTTACAAGGAGCGGGCGCTCAACACGCACATATCCGGGCTTCTTCCCAAGTTCCTGCTGCATACTCCGGGGATGAAGCGTCGGTCGACTCTTGTGACGGAAGTTCGCGACAGGGTGCAGAGTGTCCACACGCCTGCCCAACGGAGCGGATGTCCCCGGGAACTCGCGGATGACCTGCTGAGTCTGCATATGAGCGATCCGCAGTTCCTCCCCGAGGCGAATCTGGGGTTCGCTCTGTCGACACCGCTACTTGCCGCCATGTACCTCGGCGATTCGCTTGGCTTCGCCCTCTATGCGATGGTGTCGCAGCCCGAGTTGTACGAGAGGATCCGGGGTGAAGCTGATGCTCTGTTTGCCGACGGCGATCCGGATAGCGAGGATCTCGTCGGACCCGCGACCGACGTCACACGGCGCTTCGTCATGGAGTGTATGCGTCTCTATCCGTCCGTTCCGGCGTCCATCCGGAACGTGATGAATACATGCGTGGTCGAGGGCTACGAACTACCGGAGGGGATGCGGATCCACATCTTCACGACGGCATCGCACTATATGGAAGACGTCTTCCCCGACCCCTACAAGTTCGACATAGACCGCTACCTGCCGTCACGCAAGGAACATCTCAGTCCTGGCTACGCCCCGTACGGGCTGGGAACGCACACCTGTCTCGGCTTCCGGTGGATGGAACTGCAGTTGGCTGTGAACCTGCTGTTGATCGCGCGCCACGTCTCGCTCGAATTGTCCCCGCCGGATTACAAGCTCAGGTTCAACCCGTTCCCGTCGATGTCGCCGAGCAAGAAGATGAGATTCGTCGTCGCCGGGCTGCGGGAAGATCTCGGATGAGGCTCGGACCTCGGGGTTCGTCCAGGGTCTTCAGACTCATGGATCGAACGACCGAGGCCCACGTCAGCGGCGGCAGGGCCGGGATCGTCACGCCGCTGTACTGCTTCCCGGCCCGGAAGCCGGCCTGGGAGTGCGCCGACCCTGAACCAAGCTGCCGGGATGGTGTCGGGTCGCCACAGCCACGAAATGACGGGTTGCCGGGGCTGAAGTAGACTTCTGCCGTTGCTCGGCGACCAGCGATCCCGGGGTTGCCGCTTCACGTATCGCGGGCAGGGCCAATGAATCAACCGGCAACCGGCGTGGCGACTAGATCGCTCAGCGTGGTGGACGAGTTCCTCCTGACGCTTCTCAACGAGGAGGCCGGCTACTTCCACCAGGTGCCGGGCTGGGATCTGAACTGCGCGGTCGTCGGTGCTGTGCTCGGGGAGTTGTCGCTGCGATCGCGTATCGACAGCGACGTGGAATCCCTGATCGTTCTCGACGACTCGCGCACCGGCGACGCGATCCTCGATCCCATCCTGGAGAAGATCGCGGCCGAACCGGGACCTCGCAGTGTCCAGTACTGGGTAGAGCGGCTGGCGATCCGCGCCGAGTCGATCATCGACCTGACCCTGGAACGACTGGTCGACCTGAAGGTCCTGGAGTTTCACGAGGGCGGATTCTGGACACTGGCCCGCACGGGCTGGCCGGCGAATCTCTGCGGCGAGGCCGATCAGGGGACCGTGGCGGAATATGTCAAGAGCCGTCTCGGCAGGGTGATCTTCGGGGAGGAACTGCCCGATCCCAAGGACGCGATCATCATCAGCCTCGCCGACACGTGCGACATTCTGCGGCTCGTCCTCCAACTCGACGACGAGGCGGAGGCGCGTGTTCGGTACCTCTGCCGGATCGACCTGATCGGGCGGTCCATCGCCGAGGCGATCTCGAACAGCGGCACCGGACCCTTGCTGCGACGTTCCACGCTTGCCAAGCCGATCCCGGTCGTCCCGCTGCGCAAGGTGCTGCTCAACCCACTCGCCCGTGGCGGGAATCTGCCTGCGCTGCTCGCGGCTCTGGCCGAGGAGAACGGGCCGGTGTTCCGGATCAGGGTGCCGTTCGGGGAACGCTTCATCGTTCTCTGTGGAGCCGGGCCGAACCGGTGGGCGCATCGCCATGGGCGCTTGTTCCTGCGAGCACGGGACTATCTGGAGGACTTCGAGAAGGTCTACGGCGGGGCGGGGATCCTGCCCGCTCTCGACGGTGGCGATCACTTCCGCTATCGCAAGACCATGCAGCCGGCCTACTCGCGCTCGAGGCTGGAGACCCGGTTGGATGAGTTCTTCGCGTGTTCGCGCCGGCACATGGCGACTTGGGGCGTCGGCGAGGCGTACCCGGCGGTCGGCATGTGCCGGAAACTGGTCAACTCGGCGCTGTCGCCGCTGTTGGTCAGCGTCGATTCGCAGGATCTCGTCGACGCTCTGCACGAGTACAAGGAACGAGCGCTCAAGACCCACATCGGGCGGACCATGCCGAAGTTCATGCTGAAGACCCCGTCCATGCGGCGCCGGGCCAAGCTGATC
>JAPONU010000507.1 GCA_026713745.1 bacterium | reverse complement strand
GATCGCTACGGAGGGTCAGTGCCCAGGTGGCGATGGACACGACGCCCAAGAAGGCGTACAGGGCGCCGGGCACGCGGCGCCGGCTGTTGTTGGGGAAGACGTAGGGCCCGACGTAGCCGCTGACATCCAGTTCGGGCGGCAACTCGTCGCCGGCGGGCTCGCCGTTGGGGTCGGCGGCGGGCGGCGGGCGCTCGGCTTCGGTCTCGGGGGTCATGCGCCGACGCTACCCGGCGGCGGGGGCCCAGACGCCCCGCAACTTCGCCCAGGTGTCCGCGAGCGTCTCGGGCAGCACCCGCACCCCGCCCACTGTGGTCATGAAGTTGGTGTCACCCGCCCAGCGGGGCAGGCAGTGGACGTGCAGGTGGCCCGGCACGCCGGCACCCGCTGCCCGACCCAGGTTGAGCCCCACGTTCACCCCGTCGGGGCTGTAGGCGGCCTGCAGTGCCCGCACCGCTGTGCGCACCGCGCTCCACAACTCGCCCCAGGTGGCGTCGTCGAGGTCGTCGGGGCCCGCACCGGGGATGTACGGCACCACCAGCAGGTGGCCCGTGGTGTAGGGATAGGCGTTCAGCACGGCGTAGGTGTGCTCGCCGCGCCACAGCACGAAGGTCTCGGTGTCGGGGCGGTCGCCCCGGCCGATCGCCTCGAACGGCGAGGAGAAACCCGTGCCCTCGGTGTCTTCGCCGGCGCTCACCGAGGCCACGTAGTCGGCTCGCCACCCGGCCCAGAGCCGGCCCAGCTCACTCATCAGCGCGGCGCCGCTTCGGCCAGCATCCGGGCCTTCAGATCGGCCAGCGGGACGTCCCGCTGGGTCTCGGCGGCCCGCGGGTTCACACCGACGGTGCCGGCGGCCACGTCGCTGGCACCGACGACCAGCACGTAGGGAACCTTCTGCACCTTGGCGGCACGCCCCCGCCGCCCCAGCGGCTCGTCGCTGGCCGCCACCTCGACGCGCAGGCCCTCGGCGCGCAACTCGTCGGCCACCTGCGCCGCGTAGCCGGCGTGATCGGCCGCCACCGGCAGGACGCTCGCCTGCACCGGGGCCAGCCACGTGGGGAACGCCCCCGCGTAGTGCTCCAGCAGGACCCCGAAGAACCGCTCCACCGAGCCGAACAGCGCACGGTGGATCATCACCGGGCGGCGGCGCCGGCCGTCGGGCGCGGTGTAGTGCAGGTCGAACCGCTCCGGCAGGTTGAAGTCCACCTGCAGCGTGGAGAGTTGCCAGGCCCTGCCGATGGCGTCGGTCACGTCCACGTCGATCTTCGGGCCGTAGAAGGCGCCGCCGCCCGGGTCGGTGACGTAGTCCAGCCCGGCGGATTCCAGGGCGGCACGCAGCCCCTCGGTGGCCAGGTCCCACATCTCCGGCGGACCGACCGCCTTGCGGGGGGGCCTCGTGGAGAGCTTGGCCTGGAAGTCGTCGAAGCCGAAGGCCCGCAGCACCGACAGCACGAAGTCCAGCAGCGAGGCCAACTCCGACGGAACCTGCTCGGCGGTGGCGAAGATGTGGCTGTCGTCCTGCGTGAACCCCCGGGACCGCAGCAGGCCGTGCACCGCCCCCGACAACTCGTAGCGGTAGACGGCGCCCAGCTCGAACAGGCGCAGCGGCAGGTCCCGGTAGGAACGCTGCCCGGAGCGGTAGATCATCACGTGGAACGGGCAGTTCATGGGCTTGGGGTAGTAGGAGGCCCCGTCCAGCTCCATCGGGGGGTACATGCTCTCGGCGTAGAAGTCCAGGTGGCCGCTGGTCTCCCACAGGTTCGACTTGGCGAGGTGCGGGGTGTACACGAACTCGTAGCCGCCGGTGGCGTGGCGCCCGCGGCTGTAGTCCTCCATGAGGTGCCGCACCAGCGCCCCCTTGGGGTGCCACACCGCCAGTCCGGGGCCGAGCTCCTCCGGCCACGACACCAGGTCCAGCTCGCGGGCCAGGCGCCGGTGGTCGCGCCGGGCCGCCTCGGCGAGGCGGTGCAGGTGGGCCTTGAGGTCCTTCGCGGTGGCCCAGGCGGTGCCGTAGATCCGCTGCAACATGGGGCGGTCGCTGTCGCCGCGCCAGTAGGCGCCCGCCACCCGCTGCAGGGCGAAGTGCCCCAGACGCCCGGTGGAGGGCACGTGCGGGCCCAGGCAGAGGTCCACGAAGTCCTCACCGTTGGCGTAGCAGCTCACGACGCCGTCGCTGCCGGCCTCTGCGGCAAGGTCGGCGTCGGCACCGGGATCGGCACCAGGATCGGCGTCGGCACCAGGATCGGCGTCGGGATCGGCGTCGGCACCAGGATCGGCCTCGGCGTCGCCGGCACCGCTGACGCGTTCGATGATCTCGCGCTTGTAGGGATGGTCGGCAAAGACCTCCAGGGCCTCGGCGCTGTCGATCTCCCGGCGCACGAACGGCTGATCGGCGCCGATGATCTCCCGCATCCGTGCCTCGATCCGCTCCAGGTCGGCGTCGCTGAACGTGGCCCCGCCGGGCAGTTCGAAGTCGTAGTAGAAGCCGTCGGCCACCGGCGGCCCGATGGCGAAGGTGGCACCCGGGAAGAGTCCCAGCACCGCCTGGGCCAGGACGTGCGCCGTGGAGTGGCGCAGCGTGTGCAGGCCGCGCTCACTGCCGGCGGTCACGATCTCGTAGCTGACCCCGTCGCCGAGCGGAGCCGACAGGTCCACCTCGGTGCCGTCGGCGGCGGCGATCAGCGCGTCACGGGCCAAGCGCCGGCCGATGGAGGCGGCGAGATCCGCAGCGGTGGCCCCGTCGGGAAGGTCGCGCGCCGAGCCGTCCGGCAGCAGCACGCGAACCATGCAGGGAACGTTACCGGCGAGTTCCGCCCGGTTCGCACACGGCGCCGCCGTCGCGCCGCTCCGGGCGGGGTGCATCGCCGGCGCGCAGGTCCACCCCGACGAGCATGGCGGCCGCAGCCACACCCTGGCCTCGCCCGACGGCGCCGTCGATGCGCGCCAGCGCCGTGGGCGTGTCGAGGTCGTCGTCGAGGGCGGCGCGCACGTCCGCCAGGGGACCGCCCCCGGAGGCGGCCGACTGCCAGCGCTCCAAGCGCTCTGCGGCCTCGACCATCATCGCCGGGCGCCATTCCCAGGAGTCCCGGTAGTGGTGTGACAGCACGGCGAGTCGCACCGCTCGCGGGTCGTACTCCTTCAACAGGTCACTCACGAAGACGAGATTGCCCAGCGACTTGGACATCTTCTCGCCGTCCATACCGACCATGGCCTGGTGCATCCAGTGGCGGGCGAACGGCTCGCCGGTGGCAGCGGTGGACTGCGCCCGCTCGCACTCGTGGTGCGGGAAGATGAGGTCGGACCCGCCCCCGTGCAGATCGATGGTGGTGGCAAGCTCGCGCATCGCCAGCGTCGAGCACTCGATGTGCCAGCCCGGCCGGCCGGGCCCCCAAAGCGACCCCCACTCCGGCTCGTCGGGGGCCGAGGGTTGCCAGAGGACGAAGTCCAGGGGGTCCCGCTTGGCCGGATCGTCGGGGTTGCCGCCCCGTTCGGCCGCCAGGACCAGCATCTCGGTGCGGTCCAGCTTGGAGAGCTCACCGAAGCCCGGGTAGGTGGCCACCTCGAAGTAGACGGCGCCGCCGGAGACGTAGGCATGACCCCGGTCCAGCACCATGCCGATGAACCCGCGAATGTCGGCGATGGCCGAGGTGGCGCGCGGCTCGCTCCAGCACGCCAGCATGCCGAGGGCGGCCATGTCGGAGTCGAATCGGGCAACCTCCGCCGCCGCCAGATCCAGGTAGTGCACGCCCAGCGAGCGGGCCTTGCGCAGGATGTCGTCGTCGACGTCGGTGACGTTGCGCACGCAGCGCGTCTCGTGGCCGCGGTCCCGCAACCGCCGCTGCAGCACGTCGTAGGTGAGATAGGTGGCGGCGTGACCCAGGTGGGTGGCGTCGTACGGGGTGATCCCGCAGGTGTACATGGTGACGACCGGCCCCACCTCGAAGGGCACCACCTCGCCGGCGACGGTGTCGTAGATCCGCATGGGCCGCGCCGGCGTGTCCGCCGACCCCACCGGGTCCGGCGGTGAGGACGTCACTCGTCGTTGAGACCCGTGAAGCGGAGCGCCACCCGGGTCTTGTAGCGGCCGTTGAGCTGCAGCAGCACGGCGGCGAACGCCTCGATCGGTGCCGCGTTGGACAACTCGCCCGCATCCAGCGGGCGCAGATCGGGAATCTGGGTGACGATGGCGGCCGTGGCCTCGGTCGCATCGGGGTGGTCCGAGCAGATCAGCACGTCGGAGTCCACGGGGTGGTCGATCTCGCCGAGTTCCTTGGCCGGCACGTGGTGCAGCGCGGCCGCAACCTTGGCCTTGGGCACCGCCGCCTGGACGCTCGCCGCCACCGACCCCCGCGGCGGCACCAGCGGCTGGAACTCATGGGCCACGCGGGCCAGGGCGTTGCACATCGACACCACGACCTTGCCGTTGAGGTGGCCCTCGACGGACTGCACGGTGGCAGCGGCGGCGTCCCACGGCGTGGCCAGCACGATCAGGTCGCAGTCGGCGGCCGTCTCGTTGTCGCCCGAGTCGATCGGCAGCTCCCTGTCGGGCCAGACGGCCACGAGCTTGTCGCGCGCCTCCATGGCGCGGTACTTCGAGCGCGATCCGAGGATCACCTCGAATCCCACACTCGCCAACCGGACGGCGAGACCCCGTCCGGCGGGACCCGTACCGCCCAGAACACCTATGCGCATAGGGCCTAGGGTAGCTTGACGCCGATGGGCCTCTTGTCTCAGAAGCGATTGCTGATCACCGGCGTGCTGACCGACGCCTCGCTGGCTTTCTCCGTCGCCCAACTGGCCACCGCCGAGGGGGCGGAGCTGATCCTGACCGGCGCCGGGCGCGGCCTGCGACTCACCGAGCGAACCGCCCGCAAGCTGGATCCCACCCCTGAGGTGCTGGAACTCGACGTCACCCAGCCGGACCACGTGGTCGCCGTGCGCGAGGCACTGGCCGAGCGCTGGGGTGGCGTGGACGGCGCCCTGCACGCCATCGGATTCGCCCCGCAGGTCTGCCTGGGCGGCGATTTCATGGCCGCCGGCTGGGAGGACGTGTCGGTGTCCCTGGAAGTGTCGGCGTACTCGCTGAAAGCGCTGGCCGACGTGGTGACACCGCTGATGGACTCCGGTGGATCACTGGTGGCCCTGGATTTCGACGCCACGGTGGCCTGGCCCGTCTACGACTGGATGGGCGTGTCGAAGGCGGCGCTGGAGTCGGTCGCCCGCTACCTGGCCCGCGACCTGGGACCGCGAGGAATCCGGGTCAACCTCGTGGCGGCAGGCCCGGTGCGCACGATGGCGGCTCGCAGCATCCCCGGGTTCGACGCGTTCGAGGAGGCCTGGATCCAGCGCGCCCCGCTCGGCTGGGACGTCAACGACGCGGACCCGGTTGCCCGGGCCTGCGTGCTGCTGCTGTCGGACTGGTTGGGCGCCACCACCGGTGAGATCCTGCACGTGGACGGCGGCTACCACGCCATCGGAGCCTGAACCGAAAGGGGGCGTCATGCAGCGACCGATCGAGGTGATGGGTGAGGGACTGGGACACCCCGAGGGGCCCGACATGCTGCCCGACGGGCGCGTCGTGTTCGTGGAGACCTACACCAGCGACGTGAAGGTCTGGGAGGAGGGCAAGGGAATCTCCGTCTACGGCTACTGCGGCGGCGGCACCAACGCCTGCATCGTCGGCAGCGACGGCGACGTGTACGTCACCCAGAACGGCGGCACCGTGGGAGCCTGGAAGGCGCCGGACCAGGTGGCGCCGTCGATCCAGCGGATCCGCCCCGACGGCACGGTGAGCTACGTGGCCACCGAGATCGACGGCATCGCACTCGGCGCCCCGAACGATCTGGCCTTCGGGCCCAACGGCTCGCTGTACTTCACCGATTCCGGCGAGTGGGACCCGGTCAACAAGCCCGACCCCAGCCGCATCTTCGAGCTGTTCCCCAACGGCGGTGGCCGCGTGCTGCAGGAATTGGAGCCCGTCTACACGAACGGGTGCGCGGTGGACCCCGACGGCAGCGTCGTCTGGGTGGAGTCCTACACGCTGGCGGTCCGGCGCCGGCGACCTGACGGCAGCATCGAGCACATCTGCGACCTGCCCGAGGGCCACACCCCCGACGGCTTCAAGCTCGACGCCGAGGGCAACTACTGGATCACCGCGTTCATGGGTGGCGGCATCGACGTGATCGCCCCCGACGGCAGCTACCTGGACTTCCTGGAGTGCCCGTACGTGCCGCTGAACTGCTGCTTCGACGGCACCGACATGTGGGTCACCGACTTCGGGGAGATCACCGAGGTGACCGCCGAGGCGCCCATGGTGGGCCGCCTGCTGCGGGTGCGACTCGGTGTACAGGGCATGGAACCCTTCCGAGGCTCCATCGCCTGAGGGCACCGACACCGGCGTTCGCGCCGTGCAGAGATCGACCCCCATCCCACGTCATTCCGGCGTAGGCCGGAATCCAGGCCTGGCGTGGCACGGAACAGTTATGGAGGATGGGGTCGGCGGGGGGCGGATCGGGATTCGTCTCCGAGCCGAATATGCGGGCGACGCGAACCGCACGCGCTCAGACCGGTAGTTGCAGTTCGCCGTCGTGTCCGGTGACGAGGCCGTCGCGCAGCAGTGACGCAACGATGCGGCGAGCTCGCAGCGGTTGATCCTCGAGTCCCATCAGGCGCGCCGCCGCGGCGCTGGGTTGCGGCCCCGAGCGGAGCGCCTCCACGAGACGTCCCCGGCCCTGGCGGTCGGATCCCTCGAAACGCGACTGGACGGCGCTGACGCCCGCCGAACCGTCCGCGGGGTCGGGACCCTCACCGACCCAGGCGCAGTGTCCGCGCAGCGGGCAGTTCCCGCAGGCCGGTGCGCGGCGAGTGCAGACGGTCGCTCCCAGGTCGAAGACCGCCTGATTCCAGAGCCAGGCCCGTCCCGCCGGCACCAAGCCGTCGGCGGTGGCCTGCGCCTCGCTGCGGGCCAGGCGTCGCCCGCCGAGGCGCGCCAGCAGCCTCCCCACGTTGGTGTCCACAACGCCGACGTCGCGCTCGAAGGCCAGCGCGAGTACGGCTCGGGCGGTGTAGGGCCCCACGCCCGGTAGCGCCAGGAGGCCGTCCAGGTCGGCGGGGAAGACCCCGCCGGCCGCGGCTATGCGGCGCGCCGCGGCGTGCAGGTGCAACGCCCGGCGGTTGTAACCCAGACCGCGCCACGCCTCGATGACGTCGCCCGCCGGCGCGGCAGCGCAGGCCTCGGGCGTCGGGAACCGGTCGCAGAAGTCGCCGTACCGCTCGAGCACTCGCCCCACGGCGGTCTGCTGGAGCATGACCTCGGCCACGAGCACACGCCACGGATCGCGGGTCCGCCGCCAGGGAAGGTCTCGGAGCCGGCCACGAGCCCAGTCCAGCAACTCCTGGCGCAGTTCCGGCACCACCGCCGGGGGCAGAACCTCTGGGGCAGGGTGGGTCGCGGCGGACCGGGCCGGCGCGGGGTCGACGTCGGAGCGGCCCGCGCCGTCGAGGGGCATCCCCGAGGTCTCCGGTTGCGGCGCCTGCACCCCCGCAGTGTCGCCGAACCGCGCTCGACGCGCAGCCCGCTGCAACGAGCGGCACGGCACGCCTCGACGGGCGCGCCGGCTCTGGGCGATTGCGCCGGGAATCTCCCCCGGGGCGCTAGCTTCGGAGCCCGTGGCAACGTCACCTCCGCCGGATCTGGTGCTCCACCCGCTGACGGGCAAGCCCCGGGCGGTCGAGGAGTGGGTCACGACGTTCCACCTCGTCGTCGTGGCGTTGGATCCCTTCACCCATGAGAGCGGCTGGATCCTGCCGACTGCCGGCCGTGTCATGGGCAACTTCTCCGGCGCCGACTGCCGGGTGGGCTGGCTGGTGTGCGGGACCGAGGACCAGGCGCGCCAGTTCCTGGGTTCGTGGGCGGACAGGTTCTTGACCTTCGCCGACCCCGAGCGGGAGATGGTCCGCGGTCTCGACTTGGAGCGGCTTCCCGCCATCGTGCATCTCAACCACTCGCTGGAGGTCGTCGGCGCCGCCGAGGGCTGGCGCCCGAAGGCCTGGCGAGCCGTGGCGAGCGGCCTGGCCAAAGCCATGAGTTGGACCAAGCCGACCGTCCCCACCCGCGACGACCCCCCTCCCTACCCCGGGACCCCAGCGGCAGGCTGAACCGCACTCGCCGCGCGGTACCGTTGATCGGGAGAATCATCAGCCTCCCCGACAACACCAGCGAGCCGCACATGGACTTCGTCTACGAGGACACACTTCCCGCCGGCCCCGGCGACGTCCCCTACCGGCTCCTGACGACCGACGGTGTGCGGCTGATTACCGCCGCGGGACGGCGTTTCCTGGAGGTTGACGACGAGGCCATCCGCCTGCTGACCGCCGAGGCCATGCGCGACATGGCCCACCTGCTGCGCCCCGGCCACCTGCAGCAACTGCGGAACATCCTCGACGATCCCGACGCCTCGGCCAACGACCGTTTCGTGGCCACGGAGCTGCTGCGCAACGCCAACATCGCCGCCGGCGGGGTGCTGCCGGGCTGCCAGGACACCGGCACCGCCATCGTCAAGGCCCGCAAGGGCCAGCAGGTCCTCACCGCCGGCGACGACCGGGTCGCCATCTCGCAGGGGGTCTTCGACACCTATCGCACGTCGAGCCTGCGCTACTCGCAACTCGCCCCCCTCGACATGTTCAGCGAGCAGAACACGGGGAACAACCTTCCCGCCGAGATTGCCATCGAGGCGGTCGGTGGCGCGGAGTACAAGTTCCTCTTCATCGCCAAGGGCGGCGGATCTGCCAACAAGAGCTTCCTCTACCAGCAGACACGGGCCGTGCTGAACCCCGACAGCCTGCTCGATTTCCTGGACGCCGAGTTGCGCAAGATCGGCACCGCCGCCTGCCCGCCGTACCACTTGGCGGTGGTGATCGGCGGCACCTCGGCGGAGTACGCCCTCGGTGTGGCCAAGCTGGCCTCGGCGCGCTACCTGGACCACCTGCCCCCCGACGGCTCCCCCGGCGGGCGGGCCTTCCGGGACACCGGCTGGGAGGAGCGCATCCTCGAGCTGACCCGCCAGTTCGGCATCGGCGCGCAGTTCGGCGGCAAGTACTTCTGCCACGACGTGCGGGTGGTGCGACTGGCCCGCCACGCCGCCTCCTGCCCGGTGGCCATCGCCGTGTCCTGCTCGGCGGACCGCCAAGTGCTCGGAAAGATCAACGCCGGCGGCGTGTTCCTGGAGGCCCTGGAGACCGACCCGGCCCGCTTCCTACCGGCGACGACCGACGAGAGCCTGTCGACCGGGACGGTGGCGATCGACCTGAACCGTCCGATGGACGACATCCGGGCCACCCTCACCGCACACCCGGTGCGCAAGCGGCTGTCGCTGACCGGAACGCTCGTGGTGGCCCGCGACGCCGCCCACGCCCGCATCAAGTCCCAACTCGACTCCGGCGGGGAGATGCCGGACTACCTGCGCCGCTATCCCGTGTACTACGCCGGGCCGGCCAAGACCCCCGAGGGCTACGCCTCGGGCTCCTTCGGCCCCACCACGGCGGGGCGCATGGACAGCTACGTCGAGCAGTTCCAAGCCGCCGGCGGGAGCCTGGTCATGCTGGCCAAGGGCAACCGCTCACGGGCCGTCGTCGACGCCTGCGCCCGCTACGGGGGCTTCTACCTGGGCTCCATCGGCGGCCCCGGCGCCCGCCTGGCCGCCGACTCCATCCGCACCGTGGAGGTCCTGGACCATGCCGACCTGGGCATGGAGTCCGTCTGGCGCATCACCGTTGAGGACTTCCCGGCCTTCATCGTCATCGACGACAAGGGCAACGACTTCTTCGCCGAGGTCTCCAAACCCCTCAGAATCCGCCGCTGACCGGCGGCCCGCACGTGCGGTTCAGTCGTGAACCGCACGCCGGAGGTGCCGGAGCCAAGTTCTTCAGGCGAGCGCCTCGCCGATGGTCCGGACCAGCAGTCCGGTGACCACGTAGGGGTCGGCGTTGGCGTTCGGCCGGCGATCCTCGATGTAGCCGCGACCGTCCTGGTGCACCTGCCACGGGATACGCACCGAGGCGCCCCGGTCCGAGACCCCATAGCTGTAGGTGTCGTAGCGCTCGGTCTCGTGCGCGCCGGTGAGTCGCAACTCGATGCCGTGGCCGTAACCCGCGATGTGCTCCTCGGGCTTGCCCGCCGCGCCGAGGGCCTCGGCAGCGGCCACGACAGGCTCGTAGCTCTCGCGCATGGACGCCGTGGAGACGTTGGTGTGCATGCCGGCACCGTTCCAGTCGCCCTGCATGGGCTTGGCCGCGAGGCTGATCTCGATCTCGTGGTTCTCGCCTGCCCGGTAAAGCAGGTAGCGGGCCACCCATATCTGGTCACCCACGGCCAGCGGGTCCACCGGGCCGATCTGGAACTCCCACTGGCCGGGCATCACCTCGGCGTTGGTGCCCGAGATCGCCAGACCTGCGGCGAGGCACCAGTCAGTGTGCTGCTCCACCACCTCGCGCCCGTGGATGCGCAACGCACCCACGCCGCAGTAGTACGGCCCCTGCGGGCCGGGAAAGCCGTTGGGAGGAAAGCCCGACGGCCACTTGCTGACCGGGTCGAGCATGGTGTACTCCTGCTCGAGCCCGAACCAGAAACCCTGATCGCCATACTTGTCGAGTCCCGCCCTGGTCCTGGCGCGCATGTTGGTGGGATGCGGCTCCATGGTCTCGGGCAGGAACGTCTCGCACATCACCAGCACGTTGTCGCCGCCGCGCAATGGGTCGGGATACTCGGCGACCGGCTTCAGCACGACATCGGAGTCGCTGCCCTCGGCCTGGTTGGTGCTGGAACCGTCGAAGCCCCAGATCCCCGGTTCCTCGCCGTCGGCGAGGATCTTCGTCTTGGAACGCACCTCTGCGGTAGGCACGGATCCGTCAATCCATATGTATTCGGCCCTGTATGCCACTGTTTGTCTCCTTGCGTGCAGCCGGCGGGACGCGCCGGCGGTGGTGGTACGGGAGGCAGATGGGAATCTCCGCTGAACCCGAGGGATGCCGGGCAACCACTGGCCGAACCCTCGCCGGTGGCACGATACAGAGAACTGCGTGAATCGAGCGCTCCGGCATCAGCCGACCACCGAGGGAGGGGGACGTCGGGGGGCGGCGCCGGCGCGATTTCGCCGGACGCGCCGCCGACGGCCACCGGTGTCCCCCGACCGGAGGCGCGTACCGCTAGTTGATGGCGCGGTCCCGCTCGGCCCAGTAGGGGGCGCGCAGCTTGTACTTCTGGAGTTTGCCGGTGGCGGTGCGCGCCAGTGCGTCGCGGAGCTCCACGGTGGTGGGGCACTTGTAGTGCGCCAGGCGCTCACGGCAATGGGCGATCAGCTCGGCGGGGGTGGCGGTGGCGGCTGCGGCCAGCACCACCAGCGCCTTGGGCGTCTCGCCCCAGCGATCGTGGGGCACGCCGATCACCGCCACCTCGGCCACGGCCGGATGGGCGAACAGGCAGTCCTCCACCTCGATGGACGAGACGTTCTCACCGCCGGAGATGATCACGTCCTTGCGCCGGTCGGTCAGCACCAGGTACCCGTCGTCGTCCAGGTAACCCCCATCGCCGGTGTGGAACCAGCCGCCGGCCAGCGCCTCGGAGGTGGTCTCGGGCTGATTCCAGTAGCCCTCCATGATGTGATTGCCCCGGGCCTCCACCTCGCCGGTGGCCGACACGCGCACCCTGATGCCCAGTGCCGGGGCACCCTGGCGCACCAGCCGCTCGGCCCGCTCGGCGGGCGCCAGGTCGTCCCACTCGGGGCGGATCCGGTTCATCGTGAGGTACGGCGCCGTCTCGGTCAGCCCGTACAGCTGCATGAACTCCCAGCCCAGCTCGGTCTCCATGCGTTCGATGGTGCGCCTGGGCGGCGGCGCCCCCGCCACCGTCATCCGCACGGTGCCCGAGCCGGGGATCGGCCCGGGCCAGTCCTCGGCGGCCGCCAGGACCGCCGCCACCACCGCCGGCGCCCCGCACAGGTAGGTGACGCCGTGGCGTTCGATGCGCCGCAGGATCTCGGCGCCGTCGATCTTGCGGATCACCACCTGGGTGGCGCCCGCCCCGGTGAGCGCATAGGGCATCCCCCAGCCGTTGCAGTGGAACATGGGCAGCGTGTGCAGGTACACGTCCCGGTCGCTCACGCCGGCGCTCCAGCCGAAGGTCACGGCGTTGAGCCAGATGGTGCGGTGGGCCACCTCGACGCCCTTGGGGCGCGCCGTGGTACCGCTGGTGTAGTTGATGGCGGCGGTGGCGTCCTCGTCGGGCTCCCAGGGGCGCGGCGCGACGTCGCTGTCGGCGAAGAGCGCCTCGTCGGCCTCGGGCCCGATGATGAAGCGGTGCTCGCAGTCCACACCGGCCAGATCGTCGGTCAGTTCGGGGTCGATCAGCAGCAGCCGCGCCCCGCAGTGCGAGACGATGTAGTCCACCTCGGCGGCGTTGAGACGGAAGTTCACCGGCACCGAGATCCGCCCCGCGGCGCTGACTCCCAACATGGTCGTGGCCAGGCGGGCGGCGTTGTGCGACACGATCGCCACCCGTTCACCCCAACCGAGCCCGAGGCGGTCGAGCGACGCCGCCAGCGCCCGGGCACGTCTCGCCATCTCGCCGTAGCTGAGCGTCCCCCAGCTCGGCGCCGGCTGGTCGGGTTCGTCGATCAGCGCGGGCCGGTCCGGGTAGACGAGGGCGGCCCGGTCGATGAAGTCCCCCACCGTGAGCGGTACTTTCATGCGCCCTCCTGATTCGCCCGAGTCGTGACTGGTCGTGCAATCTAGCCTTGGCACCCGGACGGTCCCGGTGCCTCGAGGACCGCAGCCGAGGCCGCCGATGATCCGACCGCAGACGCAGGCCGAGCCGCTGGGCGATGGATCCCCGGCCCCGGATCGAATCCGGGACAGGCTCTTCGCCGGAACGACGGCGGGGGTCGAGGCGACCCAACAGACGGCACGATCGAAGGAGCAACCATGACACGCCAACCCCTGGTGGCCGTCGAGCCGGAATGCTGGCGGCGGGATGATCTGGCCGCCGCGGTCAGCGCCGGCGGGGGCGTCGTGGCGCCTGCCGCCAACGCCGAGGGGCTGATCTGGGCGGATCCCCAGAACCCCGACCTGCTGGGCGCGGTACTGGAGGGCGCCCCGGGGCTGCGCTGGATCCAGCTGCCCTACGCCGGCATCGAGCCGTACCTGCGGTTCCTGGACGGCGAACGGCTCTGGACCTGCGGCAAGGGCGTGTACGCCGAGCCGGTGGCGGAGATGGCGCTGAGCATGATGCTGGCCGGGATGCGGGGGCTCACCACCTACATGCCCGCCCGGAGCTGGCTGGGGCCCGAGGGCCGCAACCTGGGTGGCGCGGCGATCACGATCCTGGGCGGCGGTGGCATCACCACGGAATTGCTGAAGCTGCTGGCGCCGTTCGAGTGCGACGTGACGGTGCTGCGCCGCCACCCCGAACCGCTGGCTGGTGCCCCCGACGTGCGGGTCGTCGGGCCTGGGGGACTCCACCCGGCCCTCGCCGGCGCTGACGCCGTCGTCGTGGCACTGGCGCTCACCGCAGAGACCAGGGGCATCATCGACGCCGAGGCGCTGGCACGAATGCCGCAACACTGCTGGTTGGTCAACGTGGCGCGCGGCGAGCACGTCGTGACCGATGACCTGGTGGCAGCCCTCGGTGCGAGGGTCATTGCCGGCGCGGGGCTGGACGTCACCGACCCCGAACCGCTGCCCGACGGCCACCCGCTGTGGAACCTGCCCAACTGCATCATCACGCCGCACGTGGGCAACACCCCGGAGATGGGGATGGCGCTGCTGGACCGCCGGGTGACCGAGAACGTGCGCCGCTTCGGTGCGGGCGAGACGCTGCTGGGGCCGGTGAACACCGCGCTCGGCTACTGAGAGCCCGCGGCCGCCGACTGCTGGATTCCG